>JAYRQH010000277.1:0-3894 GCA_041910715.1 Bergeyella sp. | reverse complement strand
GGCTTTCTTTTCAATCCTTTTAAGCATGGTGCAGATATCGTTGTAGAATCGGCTACCAAATGGATTGGAGGACACGGCACCTCGATTGGTGGAGTTATTGTTGACGGTGGTACATTCGATTGGAGTTCACCAAAATTTCCGTTGCTTTCGCATCCATCCGAAGGATATCATGGTCTTATTTTCGCTGATGTTTTTGGTAAAAATTCATCGTTTGGAAATATTGCCTTCATCATTAAAGCTCGGGTAGAAGGTTTGCGGGACTTTGGTCCAGCTATAGCTCCTTTTAATTCGTTTTTGTTACTGCAAGGTCTCGAAACTCTTTCTTTACGAGTGGAACGTACGGTTGAAAATGCATTAAAACTTGCCAACTATTTAGAGAATCATCCAAAAGTAGAACGTGTCTTGTATCCTGGTTTACCGAGTTTCCCAGATTATGAAAATGCGATTACGTATCTAAAAAGAGGTTTTGGTGGTGTACTGACTTTCGAACTGAAAGGGGGTAAGGAAGCTGCTGTCGGTTTAATCAATCATTTACAACTGATATCACACCTCGCCAACGTGGGAGACGCAAAGACTTTAATTATAAATCCGGCGTCAACAACGCACGAGCAGCTCTCTGAAGCGGAACAAAAGCAAGCGGGAATAACACCTGGTCTGGTTCGTTTAAGTGTAGGGATCGAACATAGTGATGATATTATTGCCGATTTAGCACAGGCACTGGATACGTTGTAAATGATCTTGTTGTCTAGAAATTTGGCTCTGTCTTGTTGCAGGGCCATTTCTTTAGTACATTTGCGAAAAGAGAAATTTCCTATGCAAACAACGGATACTGTTTTAATGGTTGAGCCAGTAGCGTTTGGTTATAACGAGCAAACCGCAGAAAACAACTATTTTCAAGTTCAAGATGAGAATACAAACACACAAGCTAAGGCACTGGAAGAATTTCAGAACTTCGTTGCCAAACTCAGAGAAGCGGGAATCCGGGTGCTGGTCGTGAAAGACACTTTGCAACCTCATACCCCAGATTCTATTTTTCCCAATAATTGGGTTAGTTTTAGTGCGGATGGCGCGGTAGTGTTGTATCCCATGTTTGCTCCTAACAGAAGGGAGGAAAGGCGAGAAGATATTTTAGAATTTATCAAAAGTGAAGGTTTTAAAATTGAAAAAATAATCGACTGGTCGCATTACGAAAACGAAAATCGTTTTCTTGAGGGGACGGGAAGCATGATTTTCGACCACCCGAATAAACTGGCCTATGGTTCCGTATCTCTACGGTTGGACGAAGCCCTGTTTAGAAATTTTTGCGAAACTATTGGATACCAACCTGTTGTTTTTCATTCCTATCAAACGGCGGGTGAAGAGCGCTTACCCATCTATCATACCAACGTGATGATGTGTGTTGCCGACCAGTACGTGGTTATTTGTTTGGATTGTATTGATGATAGACAGGAACGAGATGAGGTAGTGAAAACGATAAAAAATTCGGGCAAGGAAATTATCAAAATTTCGGAAGCGCAGATGCAGCAATTCGCTGGAAATATGCTGCAAGTTCGCAATACAGAAGGTACGCCTTTCTTAGTAATGAGTGCAGCTGCAAAAGCCTCACTTACGGAAGGTCAAATAGAACGCATCGAAAAATACAACGCCATTATTTCATCCGACTTAACGACGATTGAAACAAACGGCGGCGGAAGTGCGCGCTGCATGTTGGCTGAGGTTTTCTTACCGAAATCCTAATAGTAGCCCTGATGGAAGCGGCATCCTTTCGTGTTGGCGTGAGGCGGCGGAGCGCAGCGGAGCCGACCGAGCGGCCAAACAAAAGATACAGCAAACAGCAGGATCTAGCTCCTAAAAACAAAAAAAAACTTCAGCAATAGAGCTGAAGTTTTTCTTTGAAAAATAATTTAATATGAAGTGATTTTTTATTTGGTTCGGTCTCTTATCTCCTCAGCAGCGCTGTTTAGAGTACGCATTTTTTTGATTTTTTGATTTCCGAAATTGTACACAATACTCAACGAAACATTTCGTCGGAATAGGTCATTTTTAACGTGATTATAGTTGCCATTTTCCTGCAGATCTTCAATAATTACGACGTTTGTTTTTAGAATGTCGTTGGCGCTAAGGGTAAACGTCCAATCGTTCCATATTTTTTTGATATTAACGTCCAAACTTGCCAAATTTTTTAGCATTCCCAATTCGATTTGCTGCTTGTCTACATAGAAAAGATTTACGCCTGCAAACCACGTTTTTGCTTTGTCTAAACGAAACGTGTTGTTGGTTTGTATAAAAATACTATTTGACTTGGTTTTGTTTTGATAGACGGGAAAACGATCCCCTGTCGTTGGGTCAACACTCAAACTTCCATCGTTAATATTCCTCTGGATACCGATGTTGAAGTTGGTGGTCCAATACTGCTTGAAAAACGATCTCTGAAGTCCGAACGCTGCTGACATTTCTTGTCTTTTTCCAAAATTGGTGCGGATATATCGCAATTGATGAATGCCGTCGGTTGTGCCATCAGGGCGAACAGGGATGCCCTGCAACGGTACTTGAGTAATCACATCGTTCATAAGAGAATGATTAAGAATCAAGAAATATGAGTTCTTGTACATATACGTTAATTCCTGATTATATGTTGAAGATGCCTTTACAAATGGGTTATTCTGAGTATAATTATATTCGGTAAGGATGTTTCGCACGGGATTGATTTCCCAAAAGCTAGGTCTACGCATTCGGCTGGAAAATGCGTACGAAATAGTATTATTGTCGTTAAGTGTATAGTTCACGCTTAAATACGGTAACCAATTGGAATAGTGACGATCGATTCTTGCAAGGCTTGGATCCGGAGCGTTATCCGAAGTTCCTACACTTTTCGTAAGCTCGAAGCGCGTTCCCACTTTTCCTGAAAATTTATCACTAAATTTTTTCTCAGCAGTAATGTAAGCTCCGTAGATGTTTTCGTCATAAATAAAGTGATTGGGATTATCTTCACTGGATTGCTCATTGGTGCCAAGTGCATAGCGAGTAATTTGATATTGGGTGTCGTTATCCGTCTTTGTCTTGTTATAGTTGCCACCGATGGAAAGCGTTACGTCTCCTTTGAATTTTTTGATATAATCTACCATAGCCGAAAAATTGTTGATTTTTTGGGGCAAATTTTGATACACATATTGCGCCTTATGGAAATCCATGCCATCTGCGGTTGTTAGATACGTATAATTATCTGTTGCTTGAAATCGTTTATAATTCAGATAGGCGGCATTTAAATTTAATTTACTTCCTAAACTGTCGGTTTTTAACTCGTAGTTTAAATTAAAATTATTGTTATAGCTCCGCGCATTTTCTTTGTTTTTTGAACGTGTGTAATTGGTGTTCCAAATATCATTCGTTTCATCGTAATGCCGAATGGTGTTTAATAAATTAACTCGCGAATCATAACTTCGGTTTGCCCATGTGTTCCATGTTAATGCGATGTTGGAATTGTCATTAATTTGATAGTCTGTATTAATATAGCCACCTAAATTTTGGTTCGGATCTGTAACCATGCCTACAGACTCATTACTCGATTGCGAGTTACCGTTGCGCAAGACATAGCCTTGAGCCTGAATATTGCTTCCACCTGACAGATTTGCGCTTACTCCCAGCTTATTCTTCCTGTAATTCGTCGTGAAACTTGCAGATTGGGCGTTGTATTTGCTCTGTGTGTTCGACATTCGCATATTTCCATTCCATCCATCCGAGGTTTTTTTCTTCAAAACGATATTAATGATGCCATCCGAAGCTTCGACTTGGAATTCGCTTCCCGGCATCGTGATCACTTCAATTTTCTGGATGTTTTCCGCGGGTGTATTTTTTAAAAATGAGGCTAGCGATTCGGCATCCATATTGGATTTT
>JAYRQH010000276.1:0-1910 GCA_041910715.1 Bergeyella sp. | reverse complement strand
TTTTGTTGAGACAAATGTAGAGCAAAAGAAAATCGGCTACTAAAAAACGTAACCGACTTGTATATTTTCTATACCGAATGGTAAAAATTGCGTGTTAGAACTCAATTTCGATTGTTGGATCCCAAAAAACAGTCTTAAAATCTTGAATTTTTGTTCCTTTAACATCTACGCCCTCTTTCTTGAGCTTTGCTGCAAATTCGTCCAAACAGGAAGCCGTAATATAACCACATGCTCCGCAAACGCGGTGCGCAGGAAAATTGGCATCGTAATTTCGGAGCGCATTTCCAACGTGTCGCGAATGATTGGGATAGCCAACAGCTTTGGCAATTGCTCCATAGGTAGTCACTCTACCCTTCGGTATGAGGTTGATGATTTCAAAAACCTGATCTTTGAATTGCTGATTCATAAAACACAGTTAGTCAATTTTATTGGGCAACAACAAACTTGCATCTCCATAACTTAAGAAGCGAAAATCATGTTGAAAAGCATAATTGTAAATTTCTTTCCATCGATCGCCAATCAAAGCCGAAACCAATAAAAGCAAAGTTGATTGCGGTTGGTGAAAGTTGGTTATCAAACCTTTTGCAATTTTAAATTGATACGAAGGGGCGATAATGATCTCTGTTTCTATGGATATATGCGATTGATTGCTATTTTTCAGAAAACCAATAAAAGCTTCCAGGGCTTGTTTTGGTAAAACTAAATCTTTAGTTTCATAAGGTTCCCATTGTGTAACTTTCAGCTGCTCAATGTTGAGATTGGGATCAGCAGCTAATTTATTTCCCATCCAGTAAATACTTTCCAATGTTCGTGCAGATGTGGTTCCTACCGGTATGATGGGCGAATCTATTTTGTCTAAAAGATCTTGTAGAAAATCAAGAGTGATATTCATACATTCGGAATGCATGATGTGATCTTCCATTTTCTCAGACTTCACTGGTTTGAAAGTTCCAGCACCGACATGCAAAGTAGTAAAAAATGTAGAAAAACCTTTTGAATGTAAATCGTCCAAAACATTTTTTGTAAAGTGCAAACCTGCTGTAGGAGCGGCAACTGAACCCTCATGCTCGGAATAGACCGTCTGATAGGTTTCTTCATCCTTTTTATCCGCAATCCTTTTGATATAGGGAGGAAGCGGCGTTACTCCTGCGCTGGCAATAACATCTGCAAAAGAAATTTCTTCGGGTGTCCAAGAGAATTGAACCGCATAGGAATCCGCCAATTTTTCAACAATTTCAACGGATAATTCGACGCTGCGACCATCAACAGACAGTGTTTTAGACAATTTTGGCGTTCTCCATTTTGCAACTTTACCGATAAGACAAGTCCATAGCGCACTACCCTTCTTCTGAAAGATTTCTTCATAATTCACATGCGCTCCATAGGGTTCCAAACAAAAAACTTCTATCGTAGCGCCCGTTTCATTCTGAAAAAAAATTCTGGATTTGATGACTTTGGTGTCATTAAAAACCAAAACGGCATTTTCAGGTAAATAATGGGATATATGCTGATACGTGTCTTGAGAAATTTCACCATTTTTATACACCAACAATTTTGAGGCATCTCTTGGATTAGTAGGTGTATAGGCTATTTTTTCGTTGGGCAAATCGTAGGTAAAATCTTCGATTTTTAAATCTTTTGGATGCATCGTGCAAATTTCTGAAAAGTTTTGTTTTTACACAATCGAATTTAAGATTTTGAAAATCCGACTGCATCCAATTGAAGTTGTACAATTTTTGCACTTCTCTATCTAAATCTGACTATGAAAAAATCATTTTTTAAAGCATTGAATAAGCTTAATCAGGCTGTTCTACCCAAATTCGGTAAAAAAGATCCCCTCAAACTCAGCAAATTCGAAAAGCTAGTATTGGGCTACAAATACTATGTGTTGATTAATTCGTTGGATGATT
>JAYRQH010000275.1:0-2927 GCA_041910715.1 Bergeyella sp. | reverse complement strand
TACAATTCCAACTTTAGAAGATTTAGGATTTGATGGGTTCAAACAACCGAATAAAACCGCATTTCCTTTTAAAGGTGGCGAAAATCAAGCTAAAAAAAGAATCAAAGACTACTTTTGGGACACCAAAAAACTAGCGGTTTACAAGAAAACTCGTAATGGTTTAGTAGGAAAAGATTACAGTTCAAAACTTTCGGCTTGGTTGGCAAATGGAAGTGTTTCAGCACGTATGATTTATTGGGAAGTACAACAATTTGAGAAAAAAGTAGTCAAAAACGAAGATACCTATTGGTTGATTTTCGAGTTAATTTGGCGCGACTATTTCAAATATATTTCTCTAAAACACGGCAACAAAATTTTCCAATTGAACGGCATTTTACAAAAAGAATACCTTTGGAATCAAAATACAAAAGCTTTCAATCAATGGAGAAACGGAACTACACCTGAAAATTTCGTGAATGCCAACATGATTGAACTACAAAAAACAGGTTGGATGAGCAATCGCGGCCGTCAAAATGTGGCGAGTTATTGGGCAAAAGAATGGGAACAAGATTGGCGCATTGGGGCGGCTTATTTCGAAAGCATGCTAATTGATTACGATGTACACAGTAATTATGGTAATTGGATGTACAATGCTGGTGTTGGAAATGATCCAAGAGACAGAAAATTCAACATCAAACGCCAAGCGGAAATGTATGATGGTGATGGAAAATTTCAGAAAATGTGGTTAATTCCTGAATTATTTTAGATGAAAACACTTCGATTACTTTTGGGCGACCAACTCAATTCAAAACATTCTTGGTTTAATGAAGTAAATCCAGATGTGACTTATATAATGGCTGAAATGCGTCAGGAAACAGATTATGTGAAACATCACATTCAAAAAGTAGTGGCGTTTTTTCTTTCGATGCGGAATTTTTCTGAGGAATTGAAGCATAAAGGTCATCAAGTGGTTTATTATAAAATTTCGGATGCCAATAATCCTCATAATTTGGAACAATTGATTCTGGATTTGGTCGAAAAGAATACAATCGAGCAATTTGAATATCAATTTCCAGATGAATATCGCTTAGATGAACAATTGAAATACATCTGTGAAAAACTTACCATTCCAACAAAAGCAGTTGATTCTGAACATTTTTATACTTCCAGAAATGAATTAGCCGATTTTTTTAAAGGGAAAAAGCAACTTTTGATGGAAAGTTTCTATCGCATGATGCGAAAAAAACACGATGTTCTAATGGTAGGTGATCAACCGTTAGACGGAAAATGGAACTTTGACCACAACAATCGCAATCAATATAAAAACGAAGTTCCGATTCCGTTTCCTTTGGAATTTCACAAAAATGTGAGTGAAATTGTTACCGAAATTGAAAGTCAAAACATCACCTCTTTTGGAAGTATTGATACTGAAAATTTCAATTGGCCGACTTCCAGAAATGAAAGTTTACAACTGATTGACTATTTCTGTGAACATTTGTTGGAACATTTTGGAACGTATCAAGATTCCTTATTTTCCGGACATAAATTTCTATTTCATTCGCGTTTATCATTTGCGATGAATTCCAAAATGATTAGCCCGAAAGAAGTAGTTGATACGGTGATTTCGTATTATTACCAAAATCAAGAAACCATTGAATTGGCGCAAGTAGAAGGTTTTGTGCGACAAATTATTGGTTGGCGTGAATATGTTAGAGGAATTTATTGGAAAGAAATGCCAAATTATGCCCAAATGAACGCACTAGAAAACTACAATCCGCTACCTGAATTCTTTTGGACTGGAAAGACTAAAATGAAATGCATGCAACATTCGATTTCTCAAAGTTTGACGGAAGCTTACGCACATCATATTCAGCGATTGATGGTCATTGGTAATTTTTCTTTGCTGGCACAACTACATCCTGACGAAGTTGACGCTTGGTATTTAGGCGTTTACATCGATGCGATTGAATGGGCAGAAATGCCTAATACACGTGGAATGAGTCAATATGCTGATGGTGGAATTGTAGCTACTAAACCTTATGTTTCTTCGGGAAGTTATATTAATAAAATGAGCAATTATTGCGGCAGTTGTCATTACAACGTAAAAGAGAAATTGGGCGAAAAAGCCTGTCCGTTTAATAGTTTGTATTGGCATTTTTTAGATGAGAAAAAGCATCATTTTGCCAATAATCAAAGAATGAGCATGATGTTGGCCTTACTTAGAAAAATGAAACCTGAAGAATTAGTAGCAACGAAAGAAAAAGCGATTTCGATATTGGAAAATATCAATAACTTATAAAAAAAACCGAAGCAATGCTTCGGTTTAAACCTGTATATGTCCCCAATTTTGACCCCATTTAATGCGGTAAATTTGCATTTCAGAAACGTTAAATTCTTTAGCGGTTTTTCTGACACTGAACTTTTCACCTTGTCGCTTCATTTTTAACTTTATTCGCATTACTTGAGTAGAGGTTAATTTTCTACCATCACGTTTAATGTTATCTTCTTGAAACTTTTTAAATGCCGCTTTTACAGCTGGACTTTTATGACCGTGTGCGCGCATCTCATTGTAAGTTGCCCATTTTAAATTATACAACTGATTGTTCATTTTATCATAATCAAGATGTAAAACATATTCTTGGTCTTCACTTACTCTTGGAATAAAAAGCTCCGCCACCATTTTATGAATGGCATGAGAATAATAACTTTTTTTCCCGTTAACCGATCTCACATAACGTAAAAATAGAAAACCTTCAGTTGGAGCTCCTTTTAGAATTTTACCGTTTTCAATTTTATCGGTAAAACTCTTAAGTCTACCATAATTAGAAACAGCATATCTAACCTTACCTGGAACTTCAATTGGATATTCTCTCCATTGTTCAATTACAAAATGACTCATATTTTTGTCTTTAAATAAATTAAGAGGCGTATTATTTAAGACTTTCGTC
>JAYRQH010000274.1:0-6674 GCA_041910715.1 Bergeyella sp. | reverse complement strand
TTCGGCGAGCCTTTGGCTCGCCGAAACTCTAAAATTCGACGCCTAATTTTCGTAATTCATCCTCAAGGTTGGTGTCCGTATCAACATGTATGGTTTTAAAACCTAGATTCTTCGCAGCATCAATATTTTCGGCATTATCGTCAATAAAAACAGAGTCATGGGCTTCAATTTTATAGCGATTCAGCAGTAGTTTCCATATTTCAGGATCGGGTTTAATTAGTTTTTCATCGCCAGAAACAACGATTTTTCCTCCGAAAAGCTCAAAAAAATCATAATTTTCCAAGGCATACGGAAATGTCTCCTGAGACCAGTTTGTTAAACCAAATAATGCATAATCGGTAGTTGCCAACTTTCGTAAAACGTGCACATTTTCGGGAATTTCAGCTCGTAACATGGTTGTCCAATTATCGTAATAGGCTCGTATCTCTTTTTCCCATTCCGGATGCATAGTTACTAATACTTCGGTACCCTCGTGTAAAGGCCGTCCTCGGTCTTGTTCGATGTTCCATGAGGATTGCGCAATATTTTCAAGAAAATAATTCATTTTCTCATCATCGTTGAAATAGGATGCATAAAAATACCGCGGATCCCAGTCCATCAACACGCCGCCAAAGTCAAAAATGATATTTTTAATGGATTCCAAATGAGTATTTTGCTTCATGATATGGGAAGTTTATTAAATTATAATTCAGGTATGAATTGATATTCGTTGTTTTCATAGCGTGCAAAAATATGCTGCAAACCATTCGTTAAAATAATTTTTTCGGCCCCAACTACCGAGTTATAGCGTGCTGTTTGTTCGAAGGTTTTTTCAGTCAGCTGGATGTGGGGTGCCTTACATTCCACAAGAATTTTTGGCTGTGTTTTTTTTGTAACCAGCAAGTCGATTCGTTTCGTCAAGCCATGCAATTCAATTTTTTTTTCAGTGATCAGTGCAGAGCTCGCATACCCTTGATTTTTCAGAAAATATAAGATCCAATGCTGTCTCACCCATTCCTCGGGCGTAAGCAGAAGCCACGATTTTCGCACTTGGTCATAAATAAAAAACTTATCTTTGTCTTTCTTGAATTGAAAATCGAAAACATCAGCAAAATTCAGCTTCGGTAATTGCATTAGGGATGAAAGAATTAGAATTACTCGTCAAAAATATCAAAAATAAAGATACGCTTCCCCTTTATTTTCTTCACGGCCCAGAATCTTTTTATATCGATCAGATTGTGAATTTGATTGAAAATGAATACTTGGAGGAAGACGAAAAAGCATTCAATCAAACCGTAATCTACGGTAAAGATACTACGTATGCTGAAGTTTTGTCTCTGGCGCGCCAGTTTCCGATGATGGGTGAGAAGATGGTTATCATTGTGAAAGAAGCTCAAGATTTGAGATTAGCCGAAGATGAGGCGAAATTACTAATTGCCTATGCTGAAAATCCCATCGACAGTACGGTTTTAGTTTTTGCTCATAAAAATAAAAGACTCGATGGTAAAAAGCGAAAATTAGCTACCGCACTTAAAAACTACCTTTTTGCTTCCGATCCGGTGCGTGATTACGAAGTTCCGAAGATAATTCGAGAACAGATTCAGAAGTTGAAGATGAAAACAACGCCGGCAATTCCTGAATTGCTGACCGAATATTTGGGTACCGATTTGTCACGAATTTACAATGAGTTGGCAAAACTTCAGATGATTTTGAAGGATGGAGAAGTTTTGGATGAAAATTTGGTTGAACGCTATATTGGAATTTCCAAAGAATACAACACGTTTGAACTTACTAAAGCTTTAGGTGTCAAAGACTATGCAAAGTCATTCATAATAGTAAATGCGATGGGGAATAACGAAAAGCTAAACCCAATTCCAGTGATTATCGGTTCGGTTTTTTCGTATTTTTCAAAAATCGTGATTTACCATTCGTTAGCTGATAAATCACCAAATAATGTAGGTGCCGCTTTAGGTGTTAGTCCGTTTTTCGAAAAAGAATATCGGATGGCAGCATCAAAATATCCTTTAAAACAAGCCACCAGAGCCATCACGATCTTACGGGATATCGATATGAAATCCAAAGGTTTGGGAGCCTCAAGTTCTTCTGACGATCTTTTGAAAGAGATGGTGTATAAACTTATTCATTTAGACAAAACCAAAGTAAAAGTATAGAAATTCTGGTAGTTGGTTGTTTCATTCCGCATATGATTTATCCTTATTGATAAAATTCATTGTCCAAATACGGTGCAACCCAATTTTTTTGCCGAATTTTGAAGATTAAATAAAAAAATAAAGATCAGAGATTAACATATGGAAAAAACTGTTTTAGATTGCGTTATTGTCGGTTCGGGACCGTCAGGATTTACAGCTGCTATTTACGCAGCACGAGCTGATTTGAAACCAGAATTATATACAGGATTAGAGCCTGGTGGGCAGCTTACCACTACTACGGAAGTAGATAACTTTCCAGGATATCCAGACGGCGTTACGGGACCACAAATGATGATGGACTTACAGAAACAGGCAGAACGTTTCGAAACAAAAGTACACTACGAATTAATTACCAAAGCAGAATTTTCTACAGAAATTGGTGGGATTCATAAATTATGGGCTGGAACTAAAGAAATTGAAGCGCGTTCTGTAATTATATCAACGGGTGCTACGGCAAAATATTTAGGTTTAGATGATGAGAAAAAATATGCTGGTGGCGGAGTTTCTGCCTGTGCAACATGTGATGGATTTTTCTATAAAGGAAAAGATGTCATTGTTGTAGGCGGTGGCGATACAGCTGCTGAAGAAGCAACCTATCTTGCTAAATTATGTAAAAAGGTTACACTTTTAGTTCGTAAGGGAGAGTTTAAAGCATCAAAAGCCATGGTGCACCGAGTTTTAAATACACCGAATATCGAAGTGAAATTTTTTCATGAATTAATTGGTATTGAAGGCGAAAATGCCATGGTTGAGCGGGCAAAAGTGATCAATAACCAAACGCAAGAAACCTATACCATTGACGTTCATGGAATTTTTATCGCAATTGGGCATAAACCTAACACCGATCTGTTTGTAAACCAAATCAACTTAGACGAAACGGGCTACATACGTACAGAAAAAGGTAGTACAAAAACCAATCTTCCAGGAGTATTTGCTGCTGGCGACGTTCAGGATAGCATCTATAGACAAGCGATTACAGCGGCGGGAAGCGGTTGTATGGCGGCAATGGATGCCGAAAAATATTTAGCCGAATTAGAATAATATATTTTTTATAAATTCGTAAACGCACTTTTCGAAGTGCGTTTTTTTATAGTTATGAAGCAGTTGCTGTTTGTTTTTTTAGGGGGCGGCTTAGGAAGCGTTCTTCGTTTTATCGTTTCCAAGTATGCACATAAATACCTACTCATAGGAGGATTTCCTGTAGGTACTCTTTTGGTGAATCTTTTAGGATGCTTCCTCATAGGTGTTTTCACAAGCTATTTTTTTAAAAATCAATCCGACATGAAGTTTTTGCTTATTGCTGGTTTTTGTGGCGGATTTACTACGTTTTCAACATTTGCGTTGGAGAATTACAGTTTATGGAATTCAGGTTCGTACGCAATGCTCACGATTTACTGTCTTGCGAGTGTCTTTTTAGGTTTTTTGGCCGTTGTCATTGGACTTCAGGCCCTGAAGTTTTAAATTTTCTTTTTGATAGTGAGGAGTTTAAAATATTTTTAAAAAAATAATTTGCACAATATAGAAAACCTTTCTATATTTGCACCACTGAAAACGACGATAACAACGCGTTTTAAGGAGAAATGGCAGAGTGGTCGATTGCGGCAGTCTTGAAAACTGTTGACTGTAACAGGTCCGGGGGTTCGAATCCCTCTTTCTCCGCTACTGAAAGTCCTAAACATACCTGTTTGGGACTTTTTTTTGTTTTAGAATTTATAAAACGTTACATATTGTATAAGTTTAGTGTGGAAATTCTGGATCAGTACATGATTTTCAACTTTTGTATCTTTGATTTTTATTTCAGAATTCGATTTAATGCCTAAATTTCCCCTGATCTTCTTCGTTTGTTTCTCGTTGTCGGTATCAGCACAAGAGCAAGATACAGTAATAACGATTTCTGAAGTCCAGATTGACGCCTATAAAAAACCATCGAAACTCATCTCATCTACTAAGTCTGTCTCTGTAGTATTAGAACTTTTGATGCGTCAAAATGGTCCAGAAAGAATGCTTGAAGCGCTCAATCAAAATGCAGGTGTACGAATGGAGGAACGTTCTCCAGGAAGTTACCGTTTATCGGTTAGAGGAAGTACATTGAGGTCACCTTTTGGAGTTCGGAATGTCAAAGTGTACTTGGATGATTTTATTTTATCTGACGCCTCGGGAAATACCTATTTAAATGCCATTGCACCTCAATTGATTTCGAGTATGGAAGTTTATAAAGGTCCTGAAAGTGGCGATTATGGAGCGGTAACGGGCGGTACGGTACTCCTGAGAACGAGACACAAGGACGCAGCACTGGCTAACCTTTCTTTTGGCAGTTACGGAATGTTTAATCAGTCCGTTGATTTTGCAAAAAATTTTAAAAAACATTTTATTCAAGTTTTCCAAACCTATTATCAAACCGACTCATATCGGGAGCAATCACGAGTTCAGCGTAAACAATTTTTTATAAAAGATCACTACCAATACGCCTCAAAAGGTATATTGAAGTCAATGCTTTTACATTCGGATTTAGATTATCAAACGCCGGGTGGACTTACTCTAGAGCAAATGCTTGCCAATCCAAAACAAGCAAGATTGGCTACTGCAACACTTCCTAGTGCCCAAGCGCAAGATGCGGGAATTCGAAATAAGATGACGATGTTAGGACTGTCTAATGACTATAATTTTAGTCCACGAATTTCTCATTTTGCCTTAATTCAAGCGTCATATGTGGATTTTGAAAACCCATTCATCACTAATTTTGAGAATCGTTTTGAAAGGAATTTAGCTTGGAGAACCCATTTTAACTACAACAAGGAATTTGGAAAAGTGAACTTGGAATATAGAGTGGGATATGAAGGGGGTGTTACCAATTTTTTAGTGAAAAATTTTGATAACAATCGAGGTGTAGAAGGAGCTCCGCAGAATTTTGACGAATTAAAAAATGCATCTGGGTTTTATTTTATTTCGCAAAAGTTGGATGTTAATTCACGTTTTTTCAGTGAAATCGCAGTTGGTTTAAACTATAATTCATACAATTGGCACTCGTTATTTCCTAATCAAGAAAGGGGCAAGGTGCATTTTAAAAAGCAATGGCTTCCGAATTTAGCAGCTACCTATCTATTGGGTTCAGGATTTTCCTTGAGGGCAAAAATTGGGAAGGGAAACTCTTCGCCAACGAATGAGGAGATACGATCATCCAATCAGATAATAAATCGTAATCTTGAAGCGGAGTATGGTTGGAATAAAGAAGTTGGAATCCGCAAACAATTTGGCAATTTCGTTTACATGGAAGCCAGCTATTTTGATTTCAGATTGCAAAATACCATTGTGCGACGACAAAATGATGCCGGTGCGGAGTATTTTATCAACTCGGGAGAAACAAAACAAAAGGGTTTGGAAACCACGGTTGAGTCACGTACATTCTTTTTTAAAAATCCATTTTTTAATTCGTTTCGATTTCGATTTTCCGGGAATGTGTACGACTTTACGTTTTCAAAATATCAGCAAAATACAACGGATTACTCGGGTAATGATCTTACAGGAGTGCCCAAATACAGTCTCAGTAGCATTCTAAATTTTAAGTTTTTCAAGACTATTTTAGTTGATTATTCACATTTATACACTTCGAAGATGCCTTTAGATGACGGAAATACGGTGCGGGCAAATCCTAGTTTTATTGGTGCTCTACGCATTAGTTTACCACTCATAATTGATCGAACAAAAATAGATGTGTCGTTACAGATTCAGAATTTGTATAATGAAGATTATGTTTTGGGCTATGACCTCAATGCTTTCGGAAAAAGATATTACAACCCAGCGCCTAAACGAAACTGGATGTTGGGAACTAGTATAATTTTTTAAAGTTAAATCAACAAATCAACAAAAGGCGATATTCATGTTTATTCTCCATAGGAGCACGATGAATACACGGCAAAACCTTTTGGTTGGGATGATCTACGGCTATACGCCACAAAAATCCGTTTTCTAAGTTAATCGGTTGCGCCTTTTCGGTTGCTTCATAGTGTAAATCGAAAAAGTAGTCCCGTAAAAATAAGTCAAATTCTTTATCAGATCCGGGACAAAGTTTCTTTAATTCGGCTCGTATTTCGGGGATCTTGATTTTCTGTATTGCTTGATCATTTGGCAAAATGTCACTAGATGCGCCATAGTAAGTGCACAAAAACGTGTCCGTAGCAATAGGTGAGCGATCGACATGAAATGAATACACATCGGTGGAAATCAAATCAAATTCGTCATCTCGAGGATAGCATTTAATTAAATTCAGAGTAGGCTGAGCACCATAATCGGATAATAGCTGAAAATCAGTACTGATAATTTCCTTTGCTTTTAATCCCCAATCAGAAAGTTCTAACGCGTGGAGATCACCAAGATGTATTTCGGTGATGTTCTCCCTTAATTGAATTTTTTCAACAATTTCTTGGAAATCACCTTGGAGTTGACGATTCCAAAAATGAGCATTAACATTACCTTCAAAGGGCGTAC
>JAYRQH010000273.1:0-5263 GCA_041910715.1 Bergeyella sp. | reverse complement strand
TTTTTAAATACAAAGTAAACTGCTAAAATCAAACAGACGGCCGCATAAAAGTGATTGACGGAAAGTTCCATGCTTTTGAATGCAAATTTTGCGAAGAGAACAAAGATAACTAAGGTGATCACTTCCTGAATAACTTTTAGCTGAAACAATGAAAATGGACCACCGTTGCCTTGAAAGCCGATCTTATTTGCGGGTACCTGAAATACATATTCAAATAGGGCAAGTCCCCAGCTTAACATGATCACAGCAAAGATTCCGGTTTTCTTTAGCCAACCCATTTGCTCCAATTTCAAATGACCGTACCATGCCATCGTCATAAAAATGTTGGATATAACCAACATCAGAATAGTGAAAAGTCCTTTACTCATTATTTATAAAACGACCAGCGCGGGATTACGGCTACCAAAATCAAGCTGAAATAAAGAAATAATAAAAATAAATCGAAGTATAAAAAGCTTGACAGATAGTAGGTGTGTGCTAAAAAATGGGCGAAAACAGCAAGAGGGAAGGCGAAAACACCTAGTCTACGATAGAAGTAAATAAGCAGCAAACTCATCACCATCACGGCATCCACAAAGAAGATTAAATAAAAATACCAGCTAGGAATATGGATCTCATGCCGCTGACTGAATTCTGTGATATCAATATTGATTGATAACGTCGCAATTATAAAGGTAAAAACCAAAGCAGCAGTAAAAGCTAACGATCTTCCCTTGAAAGTGGTTGGTTTATTTTCCATTGTATAAAAATAAGAACTTCTGAAGTTAACTTCAAAAGTTCTTATAGGATTATTGTTGATGATTTATATCAAGCAAGACTTTATACAGAGATTGCTTTGATTAATCTGTTTTTATCAGATAGATATTCCTCCATGGAAATCATACTTTCAGTGCGCATAACGTCCTGAATATCATCAATTTGATAAATAATTCGTTTGGCGTCATCGGTGTTACGTGCACGTACTTTACAGAAAATATTGTACTTACCCGAAATCACACTGGCTTCAACAACATTCGGGATTCCCGAAAGTTCTTTCAATACATCTTGTGTACGATTCGATTTTGTAAGTAAAATTCCGATAAATGCAGTAAAATGGTAATCTAATTTACTGTAATCTATAATTAATGAAGATCCTTGAATAATGCCGGCATCTTCCATCTTTTTTACCCGTACATGAATGGTTCCTGCAGATACATCCATTTGTTTTGCAATTTCGGTAAAAGGCATTCTGGTATTTTCTACAAGGAAATCCAGTATTTTTTTATCGATTTCGTCTAGTTGGTAGTTCATCTTGAATTATTAAATTGTTAAAAAATAACTAACTTTTTTGCAAATTTAAGAAAAAAAATGAAAATTAAAAAATGATATCAAAAATTAATAATTTTTAACATGTTTTAGCAACTTTGTTCCATTATCGTCATTTCTGCGGGCTGTTTTGTATGGAATCTCTAGCAACTTTTACAGTATCTTGTTTCGTTTTTTTGTTCTTTTTCTTAAACAATCGGTTAAAACTTTTACTATAAACCGCACCCACACCGTAAGTCTGGTTGGCGTATGCGTTTCCGGCACCAGCAACCAAGCCAATATTCGAAGGTTTGGAGTACATCCGCAGCAATCGAGTGCCATCATTCTTTTTACTCCAGTCGTATTCAATAATTCCTTCTCCCGATAGATAGTCATACGTTGTGTTTTCCGACTTTGTTATCGGCACTCCCAAGCCTGTTTTTATCGTAACTCGAGGCGAAAGTGCAATACTTACTGATGCATTGGCTCGGTCTCCTGTGTTGGATCCTTGGTCTCCTTTCAGATAATTCAAATCCACCTGAAATTCGTTACTAATGGTGTTAAGCACCGATCCTAATTGTTTAAATAACATATTGTATCCTTGAGATTCCAATTGATTTCCTACGTCAATATCAAAACCGCCACTGTTGGATACATTAAAACTATTCATCACCAAGATTGATCCGAACTGTACGACTTTCTCATCCTCATTAGCCATTTTTACAGCCATAGTTTCTTTAATCTGGGACGACACATCTGGCGCCTGTACATCTAATGCTACTTTAGGAGCGTTCAATGTTCCGGTAATGCCTACGGTGAGAACCACGTTTACTGGTGGTAGGGCTCCCATTCCCAAATATTGTCCTGTATTGGTAACGGTTCTCAGGTAATTTGCTCGAATATCCAATTGTGGCGTCATCGCATCGCCATCCCATTGTATACTTGAACCTTTCGCAATCTGAAAAGTTCGCTCAAGTACCGCTTTTGATACGAAGGTTCCGCTATCAACAAAATAATCACCATTCAGGCTGATGTTGCCTGTTCGCGCCATTTGAAAACGAAGTTCTTTGGATTCGCCTCGAACGCTGATATCACCAACGTCATCACCCACAAGTACATTCACTAAAGTTCCTTTATCTACCGAAACTGTGAAATCAACATTCATATTAGCGCCTCGTTTTTTTCGTTCTTCCAATACAATTTCGCCCTGGTTATCTTCTTTCAGGAAACGTAGCATTTTGAACTCATCCACATTACTCGTTGAACTTGAGTTAAATGTGAAAATAGAATTGGAAAGTGCACGCATATTTGGTGTTGAGATATCCAATCCCGAAACAGGCCCAGAGATGAACAAATCACCTTGGCCGTATACGCGGCCCCAGAACAGGTCATTATCTTTTTGTGTGGAATTAAGAACAATTAAATTATCTGCTCTAATGATGAGGTTGACCCCCATAGATGCTAACGTCTCAAACTGGATGAAACCTGAAATAGATCCAGCAGAATTCGATCTTCCGTCTTTTAATTTAATGTCGTTTAAAGCCGCAAATCCTTTCGAAATAGGAACTACGGTATCTTCAAATTGATAATCAACTCCAGTGAAAAGTAGTTTTAATCCAAAACCTTTCAAGCCAATATCGCCACTGTAATCAATATTATTTAATGGTCCAGAAATAGATAAAACGCCACTTGCCTTACCGCGCATATTTCCAAAAACTGTGGAAACGAATTGTTGGGTAAATGCAAGATCAAAATCGTTCATTTCTGCTTTGATGTCGAGTGTCGGCGACGAGGTATTATTGTTTACGGTACCCAGAACATGTAAATTGTTATTCCCTAAGAAACCTGCTGAAACAATTCGTGCATCAATATCGAATACGTTTGGTGTATCGCTGTTTTTTGCGGTTACAATAAGTTCTCCCATATCTTTGTCGCCCATCTTCATTTCCTTCACAGTTAAATCAATAATCGGTGCAAGGATTTTTTCGTGCATCTTAATGTTCAGAGTTCCATTGGCGATTCCTTTAAAGTCCATCGTATTTCCACCTTGAGTCATATCAAATAATTTGGAAATTTGGAGATTGTTGACTTCGGCATTCAGTTCGAAATTGCTTCCGGATTTAAAATGACCTTCCTTAACTAGCAAAGACGAATCGTCGGAATACAAACGTAAATTTTCAATGATAAAATCCCCTTGTTTCTTGCGATAGACAATGGAGTGATTCAGGCTCGGATCGGCATCGATGTGCCATATCGTTTTGTTGAATTCCAGCTGCGTGGGTTCAAATTGAAAAACGTAATCTCCAGCGCTATTGGTGCTCTGATTAAGATTGATTGCGTAGGATTTCAGTTTATTTTCGAGATCATTTTCGCGTGTTCCGTGTAAGAAATTGGCGGCAATATGCAGTTTTTCGTTATTTTCATTAACGCCTGTTAACGTTATGTCTCGGAACACATTATTTCCGAAGGATGCTTTTGCAATCTGCGCATTAATCTGCTCTTCTTGATTGGCGGTATTGATACGAACAACGATGTTTTCTACAGTTGCGCTGTCTTGTTCTATGTTGTCAGGAAGGAGTTGATAATCAGGATTGAGCTTGGCTAATGCTTTTTCTGCTTCCGTGATATCATTCCTTTTTTTTATGATATAAATCAACCTTTGTACTTCCGCATTCAGAATAAGGTTGTTGGAATTACCGTCGTAATTACCACTAACGTGCGCGCCATCGGGAATTCGTAAATCGGGCATAAAATACGCCATCAATCCCTGATTGATAACAAAATCCAAATCAAAATTCTGTCCGCGATACAGTTTTCTTGGTTCCGGACCAACTAAAATTTTTCCTAATCCATTTTGCACCATCCCAGCCAAATCGCCAAGGTTATATCTTCCAGTAATTTTGCCTACCGCAGCCCCGGGAGCGTTCACATTGATTGTGCGTTCGCCATTGGCGATAAACGATTTTACACCCGCATTTGGAATCTGTATCGTTTGTGCGCCAGATAGTAGTTTTACATTTTTCAGGTTCGCATCCAATGTTAAATCATTGATGTCTGTCATTGAAAATTTACCGTCAATAATACCACTTATAATTTGGCTCTCTTTCGCATTGGTGAAATAGCTGAGGTTTAACCGCTGAATATCGGCAACCACATCGGCTGCAAGCCTCTTGGTGCTAAAATCAATTAACCCATTAACTTTTCCCTGCATTTGCGGGTCGTTTACCACAATGAGTCCATTGTATTTACGGTGATTCAAGGTACCGTCCAAATACGCGTTCTGAAGTGGTTTTCCCATGATTTCAATGCGAGAAATTTTGGATTGAGTGGTGATCACCATTGTGTTCACATCAAAACTTTGACCTCTGAGTGTAAAGTCTCCTGAAATAAGCCCAACTTGTGGACTCTTGGTAATCACTGTCGTATTTAGATTTTTTACATTAAGATGACCCCGATACTTCGGAAGGTTGGTACTAAAATCCTCTAGGTAAAAGTTGCTTATTTGTGCTTGTCCAATACCGGTGATTAAGCTTCCTTTCTGTACATACACTTGTTTTGGTGTTACACTAACATTTCCATTATACTTTAATCGACCAAAATCATCCGCAAAATTTTTCATTTTTTCCGATACAAAGGTTGGCATCATGGCCTTCAAATCCTTGTAGGTGAAATCGGTATTTAGGGATTGTGATCGAATTATAAAATTGCCTCGCAATAGATTAGTAAAATCCATTTTAGAAGTGCGAATATTTACCTGACGATTTCCTAATTTAAAATCCGTTAGCGTGAATTTATTTAAAGGGCCTACCATGGAACCCGAGAAATTCATCGGTTTGTAATTATCCCAATTGGTTACAAAATAGCTGATATCATAACCCGAAAGCTGACTTCCCGGTTTCAGCGTCATATCCCAAGAAACTTTATTGGTAAAGTCTTGCCAGCCCGTTTCTTTGTCCAGATTAAATTTTAAATCGCCTTG
>JAYRQH010000272.1:0-2348 GCA_041910715.1 Bergeyella sp. | reverse complement strand
TGGATTTTTTCCAAATTGAGATTTTTACGCTCCGAATTATCAGTTTGTAAAAACGTGATTTCGGAAATTCCCATTTCTGTGGCCTTCTCAATAAAAAACTCCAAACGATCCATATTTTTTGTAGGTGCAATAGCCAAATGTAAATACGGCTGAAACGCAGAGTTTTGAGGTTGTTTTTCGACATTTTCAAGTGATACACGCTTACCTTCGATTAAAAGATTTCCTTTCACCAATCCACCGTTGCCATCGGTAAGAAAAACCTCGTCGCCATTTTTCATCCGCAACACCTTAATCATGTGCATTTGCTCGTCAATATCGATGGCCACATCAGGAAAAATACTTCCGTAAAACAGTTTCATACTACTTCTTTTCTAAATCTTCAACAATATCATATCGAGCGGAAGCTGCAATGGAAAGATCAGCGAACTCGTGCCGGTCATACTTTAATTTGGCCACCATCGCAATCATCGCCGCATTATCAGTGGTATATTCAAATTTTGGAATATATACTTGCCAATCCAAACGCTGAGCACGCTCCTTCATTGCTTCTCTTAGACCCGAATTCGCAGAAACACCTCCAGCAATCGCTATTTCTTTAACATCATATTCTAAAGCTGCCTTTTCCAATTTGTCCATCAAAATATCAATAATTGTTTTCTGAACTGAGGCACAAATATCATTAAGATTTTCTTCAACGAAATGAGCATTTTTCTTCTCTTCCTTCTGAATAAAATATAAAATGGATGTTTTTAAACCACTGAACGAATAATCAAAACCGTCCACCTTGGGCTTGTTGAATTGAAATGCATTCGGATCTCCATCCTTAGCCAATCGGTCGATAATAGGACCTGCTGGATACTCTAAATTTAAAATTTTTCCTGTCTTGTCAAATGCCTCGCCCGCTGCATCATCAATCGTACGACCAACAATCTCCATATCAAAATAATCGCGCACTAAAACAATCAACGTATGGCCGCCACTTACCGTCAAACACAAGAACGGAAATTGAGGTGGCTTAACGGGATTGGCATCTTCAATAAAATGTGCCAAGATGTGCGCCTGCAGATGGTTCACCTCAATTAAAGGCACTTCTAAACTCATAGCTAAGGACTTAGCAAACGATGTTCCCACTAAAAGTGAACCCAATAATCCTGGACCACGTGTAAAAGCTATCGCAGAAATCTCATTTTGTTGTATATTTGCTACACGGAGAGATTGATGAACAACGGGTATTATGTTCTGCTGATGCGCTCGGGAAGCCAATTCAGGAACAACGCCTCCATATTCGATATGAATTTTTTGGTTGGCAGCAATATTGGAAAGTATGGTATTTCCTTTAATAACCGCAGCAGATGTATCATCACAGGAAGATTCAATCCCTAAAATAATTGGCTCGCTCATAACATGGCAAATTTAGAGAATAATAACGATTCTGAAAACAAAAAATCGGTTTCCGATAAATTAGAAGACTCCGTACAGAAAGGAGTCGAAAACGTGCAGAAAACCGTAAAAGACGCTACAAAACTAGCTTCTGATGCTGTAACGCATCCGGTAGAGACAGCGCAGGAATTCGGAAAACAAGCAGCCAAAGATGTACAAGACGTAAAGTGGTGGGCAAAAGTGCTTCTCTACCTTTTTTATACCAGCTTATTCTTAGGCATCGCCTTTTTCATCACCATCAACCTGAACGTCACCAAACAATGGGCAGCCAACCAAGCACTCGGTATTCTTAATGAAGATTTCAAATCGGAAATGAGCACCGAAAGTGTCGATGTAGATTATTTCGGTGACGTAACAATCAAAGGATTGCGAATTAAAGATTATAAAGGGTTAGAATTTATTAAAGTGCGCCAACTCAGAGCCAATTCGGATTGGATTGCGTTAGCGCGAAATGCAATTACAGGAAAAAGTAATTCGCTAAGTTTTAATGGTATTCAACTTACCAATGCCGATATCAAAGTAATTACTTACGAAAAGGACTCCATTTCTAATTTTATCCGATACGTGGGTTTGTTCGATAACGGTAAACCCAAAGACCCTAACAAGCCACCTTTTCAATTGGATTCTCGGGTAGAACTGATTGACTCTAAAGTAACTATCGTCAATCAAAATCACAAAGGTGATGCCGGAAGTTGGCTCAAGGGAGAACATGTCAACCTTCGGGCGCCATCCGTAAAAGTAAATGGCGGGAATGTCTATGCACAGCTAAATAATTTATCATTCTATACCGAGCGGTGGGGCAAACAGCATTATGTTGATACCTTTTCGGGAGAAATTTCAATGACCAACGAATTCTTATCGCTGAAAGATTTAACATTCAACACCGACCATTCGTTATTGCAAGGCGA
>JAYRQH010000271.1:0-4466 GCA_041910715.1 Bergeyella sp. | reverse complement strand
CATATTTATAAAAAAACGGTCACTTCCAAAACGAAAATACCTGTAAAACTAGCACGCAGTGGTGGTTATGCTATTTCGCTTAAACCTATAAAATAATGTTTAATCAACCTTAAGGAACTTCGGTTTCTTAAGGTTTTTTATCTCGAAAAACATGTACAAATATCTAAGCGTCGTATTATTATTTGTTGCCAGTTGCACTTTTGCGCAGCTACAGCGTGTGGAGCCAGCGTTTTGGTGGAAGGGAATGAAAAATCCTGAAGTGCAAATTTTGCTCTATGGAAAGAATATTGCACAGTACGATGTGCAAACCTCAAATCATGTTCCTATAAAACAGGTAACTAAAGTTGAAAATCCCAATTATCTGTTTGTAACCGTTGATCTTTCAGGCGTCTCAGCCTCGAGTTTTCAACTGACTTTAACCAACTTAAAAGGAAAAAAGATAGATTCGTATACCTACGAATTGAAGGATCGAAAAGCCAATTCCTCAAACCGCAATTCGTTCTCTTCAAAGGATGTCATGTATTTAATTATGCCGGATCGTTTTGCGAATGGAGATACTACAAATGATTCGATGCCGGGTCTAACAGAAAAAGCCAATCGAAATCTTCCGGATGGACGTCATGGAGGCGATTTACGTGGAATTATCAATGCATTGGATTATCTAAAAAATCTTGGGGCAACCGCTTTATGGTTAACGCCAGCAAATGAAGATAATGAAGGTAAGACAACATACCACGGCTATGCGCAAACGGATTTGTATCGGTTAGATCCACGCTACGGAACAAATGAGGAGTGTCTAGAACTTTCTCGCGAACTAAAAAAGCGCGATATGAAATTGGTCATGGACTACGTCACCAATCATTGGGGAAGTAAGCATTGGCTAATTCAGGATTTACCAACAAAGGATTGGATTCACTATTTTGATGGCGAGCCTAACGGTTTTAAACGTTCCAATTATAAAACCACCACACAAACCGATACCAATGCATCTGAAATCGATCGAAAATTGGCATTGAATGGCTGGTTCGATACCACGATGCCCGATCTTAATCAACAAAATCCATTAGTTCTGAATTATTTAACTCAGAATGCCATTTGGTGGATTGAGTATGCAGATTTAGACGGTTTTCGCGTAGATACCTATCCGTACAATGATAAGCACGCGATGGCAAAATGGGCAAAAGCCATCACAGATGAATATCCAAAATTCAACATCGTGGGGGAGGCTTGGTTGTATTCGCCAGCGCATATTGCGTATTGGCAAAAAGATTCAAAAATAGGTGAACTCGATGGGTACAATTCGCATTTACCTTCGGTGATGGATTTTACATTGTTTTCGGAGATGCCTTCTGCATTCAAAAATAAAGAGTCGTGGGATAAAGGCATGATTCAGTTGTACAATGCATTCACGAGCGATTTTTTATATCCAGACATCAATAACTTCCTGGTATTTTTTGAAAATCACGATACCGAACGGTGGAACGAAATTTTCAATGGTGATGTAAAAGCCTATCAGATGGCACTCACGCTGATTGCGACCGTACGAGGTATTCCCCAAATTTATTATGGTTCAGAAATCGGAATGCGTGGCAGCAAGCCTACAGGAGGAGACGCTGATATCAGAAGAGATTTTCCTGGTGGTTGGAAGGGTGACCCGCAGAATGCCTTTGACCCAAAAACGCAGACATCAGAACAAAAGCAATTTTTTGATTTTACTCAAAAACTATTAAACTGGAGAAAAACAAAGGAGGTTATTCACACTGGTAAAACAACCAATTACCTTCCTGAGAATAATGTATTTGTTTATTTCCGTTATAATACCAATGACAAGGTGATGGTGATTATAAACAATAGTGAAGAAGAACAAAGCTTGGATTTGTCTCGTTTTTCCGAATCACTTCAAGGAAAAACGAAAGGGAAAGACGTAATTTCAGGAAATGATTTTTCTTTAAAAACCAATGAAAAAATCATGATTTCTGCCAAATCTTCCTTAATATTAGAACTTCAATAAGAACGCGTTATGCAGAAAAAAATAAAACCGAATCTTTCCATAGCTCAAATCATCAACATGAGTATGGGATTCTTGGGAATACAGATGGCTTTTGGCTTGCAGAATGGTAATGCAAGTAGGATTTTAGCCAATTTCGGAGCCGATGTGCATGAACTTTCATGGTTTTGGCTGGTAGCTCCAATTACAGGACTCATTGTGCAACCTATTATTGGGCATATGGGCGATAATACATGGAGCCCTTTAGGTAGACGAAAACCGTTTTTTTTGATAGGTGCCGTTTTATGTGCAATTGGTCTTGTCCTTTTACCTAATGCGGCTTCTGCAACGCATTTGCTTGCTGCCAACGTGTTGCTTTTGGCGGTGATTTTCTTAGCAATGATGGACGCCTCCATCAATATTGCGATGGAGCCTTTTCGGGCTCTCGTGGGTGATATGCTACCAAAACATCAAGGAACGATTGGATTTTCTGTACAAACCATTTTAATTGGTATTGGTGCCGTTATAGGATCGAATCTTCCTAGTTGGCTTACACAATTAGGAGTTTCGAATGTAGCGAAGGAAGGCTATGTAGCTGATAACGTTATCTATTCATTTTACGTTGGTGCTGCTATGCTTTTAATAACCATTCTATATACGATTTTAACAACCAAAGAGTATTCACCAAAAGAATTCAGAGAATTTCAAGGCGAAGAAGTAGAGCCAGAACCTTCCAAGTTCTCAGATATGTTTCGGGATTTTGCAAATATCCCGTCTCTGATGAAAAAATTGGGTATTGTTCAGTTCTTTTCATGGTTTGCCTTGTTTACCATGTGGGTGTATACAACAAGTGGTTTGGCTACGCATCATTTCGGATTATCACCAGACGATACCAAATCGCAATTGTTTAATGATGCAGGCGATTTAACGGGGAAGTTGTTTGGTTTGTATAATTTATTTGCGATTCCATTCGCCTTTGCGCTAACTCCCATAGCGAAAGCCATTGGGAAAAAGCAAACCCATGCGTTAGCTTTAGTTTGTGGTGGTGTTGGACTTATCTCGATGTATTTTATCAAAGACGTTGATTTGTTATGGATTTCAATGCTGGGATTAGGTTTTGCGTGGGCAAGTATTTTAGCCATGCCGTATGCGATGCTTATTGATGCCATTCCTCAGCACAAAATGGGCGTGTATATGGGGATTTTCAACTTCTTTATTGTTATTCCGCAAATTATTAATGGAATCTTCGGAGGGCCTATCGTAGCTAATGTATTTGGAAATTATGCGATGGAATATGTGGTTGTGGGTGGAGTTTGTATGCTTATCGCAGCGGTTACAGTATTCCTCATCAAGGGTGAAGGTAAAGAAGAACCTGAAATAATAAGTGAAGAAATAAAACAAGTTCATTTCTAAATCAAGAATCCGCATAGTATGCGGATTTTTTTTGCTCATTCTTAACATGTTAGTTTAAATTTCATTTATGTAACTATTGTCTAATTTACATATCTAAATCATAAAAAAAATTCATTTGTAATGTATTTTTACTAATTAATTCAAAAAATGTTTGGCTGTTATAAAATTAGTATATAGATTTGCATCAACAATTTATGAACAGCGCACTGCATATTATCATCATTATTATTAACATTATTGGTAGCCAATAGTGAGGATGGTAATATGTGCATAATAAAATAAAGTTTTAAATAATTATTTTTTAAAAGCCATCCTTACGCAGGATGGCTTTTTTAATGGAAAAAATTGAAGTAACGAAAGATGAATATGTATTACAACGAGAGCACAGTCATATTTTTTGATGGCGAATTTAAGAAAGCACACGAAGCCAAAATCGATTTGTATAGTCAGTCCCTTCATTATGGTTATGCCGTTTTTGAAGGTATTAAATCCTATGCAACCGAGAATGGAACAAAAATTTTTAAGGCAAAAGAACACTATGATCGATTACGAAAATCGGCGGAAATGATGATGATTCCATTCAATTATTCTACTCAAGAAATGGTAACGATTACCTACCAACTTTTAGAGGTGAATGGTTTAACGAATGCTTACATTCGCCCCATTGTGCTGTGCTCTCCTAATATGGCACTTTCCAAAGGTCAGAAATCCTTTTTGGCTATCGAAGTTTGGAACTGGGATAACGGTTATTTAGCAAATCAAATGCGCGTGATGACGTCAACCTTTCAACGGCCCAATCCCAACGCATTTCTGGTAGAAGCCAAAGTGAGCGGCCATTATGTTAATTCAATTTTAGCATGTCAAGAGGCGAAAGATAAAGGTTATGATGAAGCGGTAGTGCTCGATGCTAATGGGAATGTTGCTGAAAGTTCAGGAGCCAACGTATTTTATGAAAAGGATGGAAAACTGTATACCCCAGCCAAAGGTAGTATACTACCCGGAATTACGCGAGAAACCGTTCTGAGTTTATGCGCAGAATTGGGTATTCCCGTGGAAGAAACTTTTT
>JAYRQH010000270.1:0-8297 GCA_041910715.1 Bergeyella sp. | reverse complement strand
ATTCACTTGATTTGAAAGCGGATTATGAAGATTTTAGAGAGAAATTTCTGAATCGTCAAATTGTAAAAGAATACATCACGATTGAACAAGCACGTGACCAAAAATTTAAAATTGATTGGGCTGCTACAGAAATCATCAGGCCGAGACAAATGGGTGTTCAGGTTATTCAAGATCAGAATTTAGAAGACTTAGTTCCGTTTATTGATTGGTCTCCATTTTTCAGAAGTTGGGATCTTCACGGAAAATATCCAGAAATACTCGACGATAAAGTAGTTGGTGAGCAAGCTCGTGAGCTATTTACGGAGGCTAAAGCCATGCTGAATAAAATTATTAACGAAAAATTACTTACCGCAAAAGCTGTTTTTGGTATTTTTCCAGCCAATACAGTGGATCACGACGATATTTTACTTGAAAATGAGGATGAACATTTTACTTTCCGCACCTTAAGACAGCAGCTGAAAAAGTCTGAAGGCAAAGAATATTTAGCTCTTTCCGACTTTATTGCTCCGCAGGAAACAGGCAAAACCGATTATGTGGGTGCGTTTTGTGTCACCACGGGTTTTGGTACGGATGAATTGGCTAAGCAATATGAGGATGCCCATGATGATTATAACGCCATTATGGTGAAAGCACTAGCAGACCGTTTGGCAGAAGCCTATGCCGAGTTTTTACATCATCAGGTGCGTACTGAAATTTGGGGATATGCTAACGACGAAAATCTAAGCAACGATGATTTGATTGCTGAAAAATACAAAGGAATTCGTCCTGCTCCTGGCTATCCTGCGTGCCCAGATCATACTGAGAAATCCACAATTTGGGAACTTCTGAATGTTGAGGAGAATATTGGGGTAATTTTGACAGAAAGCTTGGCGATGTGGCCTACTGCTGCGGTTTCTGGATACTATTTCGGAAATCCTCAAGCAAAGTATTTTGGTTTAGGTAAAATTGAAGAAGATCAGTTACACGATTATGCCCAGCGAAAAAATATCCCGCTTGAGGAAGCGCGAAAATGGCTGGCTCCCAATTTAGTAAACGGTATTTAAATATAAATTAAGAACGAATAAAGAATTCATGAAGATTACGGATCATATTAAAAATGCCGATGGCAAAACCTTATTTTCTTTTGAAATTGTGCCTCCTCAGAAAGGCGTAGGTATTGCTGATTTGTATAAAAACATCGACCCCTTGATGGAATTTAATCCCCCTTTTATCGATGTAACAACGTCTCGGGAAGAGTATGTTTTCATTGAACATGGAAATGGCTTGATGGAGCGTAAAATTACCAGAATGCGGCCCGGCACTCTAGGGATTTGTGCAGCAATCCAGCACAAATACAATGTGGACACGGTACCGCATGTTTTATGCGGTGGCTTTACCAAAGAGGAAACCGAATATCTTTTGGTGGACTGTATGTATTTGGGTATTCAGAATATTATGGCTTTGCGCGGCGATGCGATGAAGGGCGAAAAGTATTTTAAAGCTAGCAAAGGAGGAAATCAATACGCGTCGGATTTGGTAGCTCAAATTCAGGATTTGGGGAAGGGTAAATACCTACATGGCGAACAGATTGACTCCGAGGAGCAAAACAGCTTCTGCATTGGAGTAGCCGGCTACCCAGAAAAGCATATTGAAGCACCTTCCATGAATTATGATTTGGAGATGTTAAAGAAAAAAGTGGACAATGGAGCAGATTATGTGGTGACGCAAATGTTTTTCGACAACCAGAAATATTTTGATTTTGTAAAACAAGCCCGTGATTACGGCATTGATGTTCCAATTATCCCAGGAATTAAACCTATTGCAACACTAGGACATCTTCAGTTGTTGCCACAAGTTTTCAAAATTGATTTTCCTGAAGCTCTAATTAAGGAAATTATGAAATGCAAGACAAACGCGGATGTTCGTGAGGTTGGTATCGAATGGTCCATTGCGCAATGCAAAGAGCTTCTCGACTTTGGAGTGCCGGTTTTACACTTTTATTCCATGGGGAAAAGTGATAATATTCTGAAGATTGGCCGTGAGGTTTTTTAAAATATAAAAAGATGCTGAAAAGCATCTTTTTTTATAGTATAGGATGGCGCTCAAATTCTGTATTGCGGTCAAAAAGATACCGATAAGTAGCGAGCCTTCGCGTAACTTCTGTGTCTAGGTTTTCGGCAATTCGCATCATCTTCGGGTTAAAATCACCAATCCACTGCATCTCAGTTTCGGTAAAATCGGTCGCCTTTCTCAGATGCTGCGTGCCTTCCCAGATCATATAGCCATCAATGCCTTTTTTTTGCCATTCGGGAACGATTCCAAAGACCAAACCTACCATTTTTTTGTTTTTTACGAAGGTTTTTATCCATAAAAATTTGAGTTTTTGGAAGAAACCAAACTTACCATGTAAGAACTTAAACCACTGATTCAGATCGGGAATATTAATCCACATCGCAATCGGTTGATCATTATCATAAACAAACCACGAGATGTGATCATTTAAAACCGGTTTCATGGTCTGAAACATCTTCAAAGTCTTCGATTCCTCAAGTTCCTTACCTTCACCGTGACTTGCCCATGCCTTGTTGTAAATCTCAGTAAAATCTTTGGCAAATTTGGCGAGATTGTTTTTTTTCATAGGAACAGCCTTGATATTGGGCTTGTTACTGTATTTACGGTGCATTACTTTGAAAACGCGCGATACTTCTGAATGGATTTTTCGGCTATAACAGAGCTGATTAAAATAAATTTGCAGTCCGTAGCTTTCAAACAATTCTTTATAGTAGGGTGGATTATAATTCATGGCGTACAAAGGTGGCTGAAAACCGTCGATGAGCAAACCCCAAAATTTGTCGCGCTCACCGAAATTTATAGGCCCATCCATAGCTTCCATTCCTTTTTCTTGAAGCCAATTTTTACAAAAATCAAATATAAAATGCGCTACCTGAGGATCATTCACGCAGTCAAAAAATCCAAAACCTCCTGTGGGAATCTTTTGTGCGTATTTATCATTTACAAAAACCGCAACTTTGCCTACGGTTTTGCCATCACTGTTTTTAAATAAATAACGTTCGCAACTGCCATTTCGGAAATTTTTATTCTTTTGAGGGTCAAAGACCTCTTCTATGTCTTTATCCAATGGTCGAATATAGTTTTTATCATCTCCAAACAAACGTGCGGGAAATTCCAAAAATTCATTTTGGCTTTCTTTCGTCTGTACCAACTCGTGCTGTATCATCTTTTTTACGACCCTCTGGGTGTTTGAATATCATTTTACGATTCAAGCTGTTAGAATCTGAATCGAAATTGTAGTTTAAAAAAAATGGGATTAATAACTCGGGCAATCCTGTACCTTAATGTTGTGCATTTCGACTTGGTGCCCTTTATAGTCAATCACAATCTTGGGAAAAGCACCATACGTACAATCGCTGGTCATCTCATCAAAGTTTCCGTTCTCCGCCTTTATTTTAATGCCATCACCAGAAATTTCATATTGGTTTTCTTGAAAACTAAAGTTCTTTAATGGAATATTCTGCCCATCAATATTGATAACACCTGTATTAGAACGAGTATCAAATGAAATTAAGGTTTTTGAGTTTTGCGTAAATACGGTTTTGCCTGGTTCTACTTGTTCTTGTATCGGTTCCACTGAAAAAGCATTTGGATTTTCTTGAGGAGCAATCGTCGTCGTGGTATCCGTTTGCTGTAAGGAATCCACAGTTGTTGAACTTTCTACAGAAGTTTCTTTTTTACAACTCATTACACTTAAACTGGCAATCACTGCACCAGCAAATATCGTCCTTATTTTCATGATTTATGGTTTTACCAAGTTTAGCTAAGGTACTAAAAACTCAATAAAAACGAAAAAACAAAGCATATTTTTACAAAAAATTAAAAAGCAACACTTCTTTACGTTCAAAAATTTCAAGATTCTTTATCGGTTACCATTTTTTTGTGTTTTTCTAAATGCGTACTTTTGTGCATATTATCAGATAGCTTATGATTCTATCCATGACCGGCTTCGGTAGAAGCGAAGGTATATACGAAGGGAAAAAGATTTGTGTTGAGATTAAGTCGCTTAATAGCAAATCATTTGATTTAAATATCCGAGTACCCGTTCGGTACAAAGAAAAAGAATTCGAAATACGAAAGATTTTAAACGATGGCGTCCTTCGCGGTAAGGTGGATTGTTTTATAAATTGTGAATTGTTAGACGACTGTTCGGATGTAAAAATCAACAAAGACCTGATCACTTCCTACATGAAGTCTTTGAAGGAGTGCGCAAATGACGGACCCGAATTCGAGTATCTGAAGATGGCAGTGCGTATGCCAGAAGCGATAAGTTCGAAACCTGAAGAACTCGACAATGGCGAATGGGATTTTCTTAAATCAGTAGTTGACTCGGCATTGCAAAAATTCGTCGAGTTTAGAAAAACCGAAGGTGCCAATCTTGAGCGTGATTTGATGAAGTCGGTAGAGGGTATTCATTCGCAACTAGAAAAAGTTGTTCCGTACGAAGAAGATCGTATGCAGTCGGTAAAAGATCGCTACAAAAAAGCGTTAGCTGAATTTGAAAATGTAGATGAAACACGATTCTACCAAGAAATGGCCTACTTCACCGAGAAATTGGATATTTCTGAAGAAAAAGTTCGGTTAACCCAACATCTAAAATATTTTAAAGAAGTTCTGGAAACGGAAGATTTCAACGGAAAAAAATTAGGATTTATCGCTCAAGAAATTGGACGAGAAATCAATACCATGGGAAGCAAGGCAAATCATGCAGAAATCCAAAAGCTCGTGGTTATGATGAAGGATGACTTGGAAAAAATTAAAGAGCAAGCATTGAATATTTTATAGATTTTAGAGGTTTGAAACAAAAAGTAATCATATTTTCGGCACCGTCAGGAAGCGGGAAGACGACCTTGGTAAAACATGCTTTAGCGCATTTTCCCGAGTTGGAATTTTCAATTTCCTGCACAACGCGTAATCCTCGTGGCGAAGAACTTCATGGCAAAGACTATTATTTTATCTCTCCCGACGAGTTTCGAGAACGCATCGCTAAAGAACATTTCGTCGAGTTTGAAGAAGTATACGAAGATAAATTTTACGGCACCCTTAAAGATGAAGTTCAGCGTATATGGAATGCCGGAAAAGTTGTTATATTTGATGTAGATGTCAAGGGTGGTGTGGCTTTGAAAAAGTATTTTGGTGCAAAAGCATTATCTATTTTTATTGTTCCACCATCAATTGAAGAATTGGAACGAAGATTGATTTCTCGAGGTACCGATGATGCGGAAACAATAAAAACCCGCGTAGCAAAAGCGGGCGAAGAGTTGGAATATCAAAAGCAGTTTGATGAGGTGATTATAAATACCGATCTCACGATAGCAAAAACACAAACGGACAGTATCATCCAAAATTTTATAAACGCGTAAACTATGAGTACAGAAACATTAGATACGGCAAAAGCTAAACTTCCCGTTTTCGGTTACATGAAAATGAACGATATGAAAATCCCGCAAGGTGATGATCTTGTGCAAGCAATTTTGGATCTTAAAAAGGAAAAAAATGCGGTTATTTTAGCGCACTACTATCAGCCTGCAGAAATTCAGGATATTGCTGATTTTTTAGGTGATTCGCTCCAATTAGCACGGCAAGCTAAAGATACCAATGCGGATATGATTGCCTTTTGTGGTGTTCATTTTATGGCAGAAGCGGCAAAAATTCTTAATCCAACTAAAAAGGTCGTTTTGCCAGATACCTTGGCTGGATGCTCACTAGCAGACGGTTGCTCTGGGGAAGGACTTCGGGCCATGCGCGCTCAACATCCCAATGCCCTTATCGCTACCTACATTAATTGTAATGCAGAAACCAAAGCGGAAAGTGATATAATCGTAACAAGTTCGAATGCTGAAACCATAATTAAATCCTTACCAGAAGATCGACCAATCATTTTTGCGCCTGACAAAAATTTGGGCCGATATTTAATGAAGAAGACGGGTCGTGACATGATTCTGTGGGACGGAAGCTGCATCGTACACGAAGCATTTTCTATGGAGCGCATTGCGCAGCAGCTTGCCGAAAATCCAGATGCCAAGTTAATTGCGCATCCAGAAAGTGAAACAGCTGTTTTAGAGTTAGCTCATTTTATTGGTTCAACATCAGCACTATTAAATTTCGTAGAAAAAGACGACGCTCAAAAATTCATCATTGCTACGGAAGAGGGAATTCTTCACGAAATGAAAAAACGAGCGCCACATAAAACATTAATTCCAGCGTTGGTTTTTGACGAAAGTTGCAACTGCTCGGAGTGTTTTTACATGAAGCGTAATACGTTAGAAAAACTGTACTTGTGCATGAAGTACGATTTGCCTGAAATACTCATCGAAGAAGATTTGCGTTTGCGCGCTCTGAAGCCTATTGAAGCCATGTTAGAGCTTTCTAAAAATATTAAATAAATACGACCAATCGCATAAACCTTTCCTGTTTTGGAAAGGTTTTTTTCGAAATCACCATAATCTACATTTTCCCAATGACAACAAAGATTTATATCGAAGACCTCAAAATATATGCTTTTCATGGCGTGTTACCCGAAGAAAATCTGGTCGGAACGTATTATTTGATTAACGTAGAAGTGCAGACTGATTTTTCGAAGGCGTTAGCTTCGGATAATCTTGACGATACGGTGAGCTATGCCTTAATTCACGATATCATTCAAGTGGAAATGAAGGAGAAATCAAAACTAATGGAACACGTTTGTGGACGTATCATCAATTCTATCCATCAAAACATTCCCGAAGTCACCTATATAAAAATTAAGATGACAAAGTTAAATCCACCGATGCGAGGCGAGATGAAAGGTGCATCTGTTGAGGTTGAAAAATCGTTCTAATTTTCTTTTTATGAGCAAGTTTGTCTTTTTCCTTCTCCTATTTTGCCAAATGACCGTATTTGGACAATCTGCCAACACCATTCAACCCGTTTTTCCGAGGATAAAATCAAGTATCTCGGTTCCTGTCCGTATTCCGCTGGCTGAGATAAGTAAAATGGCAAATACTTCAGTGAAAGACTTGATATTCGAAGACAATTCCTTTTCCGACAATAACAACGATCAGTTCAAGATTAAAGTTTGGCGCACAAAGCCGATTCGTTTTGTGTCAGGAACTAAACAAAATTTATTAATTGAAGTTCCTCTGAAAATTTGGGCAGAAAAAGGCGTGGGAACTTTAGGTGTCTATAGCTATCAGGAAACCACATTCGAAACCATTATGTATTTCAATACTTCAATGGAGTTCATGAATAATTGGACGATTGCGACAACCACACAACCTAATGGTTTTAAATGGATTACTAAACCGATTTTGGATTATGGGCGCATCAAAATACCGATCACGAGCCTTGTAGAAAAAAGTTTGAAGGAAGAGCAGACTAAATTTGCTAAGACTATTGATGATCAACTCAAAAGTCAGTTAAACTTTCAGCCTACCGCTCTATTGGCGTGGAATGCTTTTTTGCAACCCATTCAGGTGTCTGAAGAATTTAATACATGGCTGAAGATTACACCAGTGAATGTCAATGCTAGTGGACTGCAATTTTATAAAGACGCGATTGATGTCACCTTCAGTATTGATGCGTTTTCAGAGACGTTTACAGGAAACAAACCTGAAGCTTCGCAACCGCTTACACGGATACCCAATTTTAATTTTATTCCCAATCTAAATTCCAATTTTGTGCTTCAAACCACAGCAAATATTCCATTTTCTGAGGCAACAAGACTCGCTCGAGAGATGTTTTTGAAGAAGGAATTTGACTTTAGAGAAGGAAAATCGAAAGTTAAAGTAATGGGTATATCCGTCAATGGAAAAAATGAGGAGGTGGAAATCGAAATTGATACCGAAGGCGCTATCAGAGGGAAATCCGTTGTTACCGGAATTCCTGTATATGATATGTCAAAAAGGAAAATTGTGTTATCTAAGACTCGGTTTAAATTAAGGACCGCAAACGTGCTTCACAAAACAGCATCGCTACTTTTTCAATCAAAAATTGTGAAGATGATTGAGGAAGAGTACGGAATTCCCACTGCCGATTTGGAAGACTATTCACGAAAATCAACTGAAGAAGCCTTTAACAAAGAATACTACAAAGGCGTGCGACTTTCCGGAAAAGTAAATTCATTAAAACCAGGAACTATTTTTGTGGGGAAAAGCGGGCTCACAGTTGTTGTTGATATGCAAGCTCAAATGCGCGTACTTGTACAAGGTTTTTAAGCCGAAAACACATGGACGTTTTTAAACAGATTTGGAAAGTGTAATATTCTT
>JAYRQH010000269.1:0-3951 GCA_041910715.1 Bergeyella sp. | reverse complement strand
TTTGTGGCAATCGTGACGAATGGTAATGCAAGATATTATTAGCCGAAAGCATAATCCGTCCGTCATAGGCTATTAAATACTCACACGTAATTAGTGCCGCGTCGTTCGAGAGTTCCAGTTGTGGCGTATATGGTGTCTTGATGACGTCCAAAAAGTTGGTTAGATCTTCGTCATAACAAAACATAGATTGTATGCCCTCAATCTTGATAATCTGATTTAGGGTTTGCAATGCTTCTGATTCGTCTGAGCAATAATTAAAAAAACCTCCAGAATGCGTAAACAGTTGTGCGAACTTGTAATCCAGGTCTGCATTTTTCAGTTGATCGCCCAGTTTTACAATATCCGTTTCTTCTTCAGTTTCTGGTTGGTTTAGTATTTTGCCAACTATTTTCTTAAATAAACTCAATGGTAACGTAATCGATTAATATACAAAAATAGAAATTTTTTGATAACTATGTACTAAATAAAAAAATCCCAGAAAAAAAATAGCTTTTTCTGGGATTTTAAGGTTTATAATTGAGAACCTGATTCTGGTTGAATCGTTTGTTCTTCTACATTTTCAGTGTCTGTTTCAGCAATTGTGCTTTTCAGTGGCGTTTCCGTAAGTTCCGGATCCCAAGCACGTTTTCCAAAGATTTCTTCTAAATCTTCTCTGAAAATCACTTCTTTTTCCAAAAGTTTAGCAGCAAGAGCGTCTAGTTTCTCTTTGTTATTTCTCAAGATGTCCAAAGCTCTTTGATACTGACTTTCAATGATTTTCGAAATCTCTTCATCCACCATTTTGGCTGTTTCCTCAGAATAGGGTTTTCCAAACGAATATTCAGATTGTCCCGAACTATCATAATAGGAAATATTTCCTACTTTTTCGTTTAAACCATATATCGTTACCATGGCTTGTGCCTGTTTTGTCACACGCTCCAAATCCGAAAGTGCACCGGTAGAAATATTGCCAAAAATGGTTTGCTCTGCAGCTCTACCACCCAATGTCGCACAAATTTCGTCATACATTTGCTCCGTGGTAGTCAACTGTCTTTCTTCAGGAAGATACCATGCAGCTCCCAAAGAACGACCTCGAGGAACGATGGTTACTTTTAATAGCGGTGCCGCGTGTTCTACCAACCACGAGATGGTCGCATGGCCAGCTTCGTGATACGCAACACGTCTTTTCTCGGATGGTTTAATCGCTTTATTTTTCTTCTCCAATCCACCGATGATTCGATCGACTGCATCCAAGAAATCTTGTTTTGTTACCGCTTCATGTCCGTTTCGAGCAGCAATTAAAGCCGCTTCGTTACACACATTCGCGATATCCGCTCCACTAAAACCTGGTGTTTGCTTCGCTAAAAATTCGCGATCTACGCTTCCATCCAACTTAATTTTCTTCAGGTGGACATCAAAGATTTCTTTTCTTTCGTGAAGCTCTGGTAAATCAACATAGATCGAACGATCAAAACGTCCAGCACGTAGTAATGCTTTATCCAAAATGTCTGCTCTGTTAGTTGCAGCCATTACAATCACGTTGGTATCGGTTCCGAAACCGTCCATCTCGGTAAGAAGCTGATTTAAGGTGTTTTCACGTTCATCATTCCCGCCTGTAATATTTTTTCCACCACGAGCTCTACCAATAGCATCAATCTCGTCAATGAAAATAATAGCAGGTGATTTTGCCTTTGCCTGAGCAAACAAGTCTCGCACTCTCGATGCGCCCACACCCACAAACATTTCGACAAAATCTGAACCTGAAAGTGAGAAGAACGGAACTTGGGCTTCGCCAGCTACGGCTTTTGCTAACAAGGTTTTACCTGTTCCTGGAGGGCCTACTAATAAGACACCTTTTGGGATTTTACCTCCTAATTTGGTGTATTTTTCAGAGTTTTTCAAGAAATCAACAACCTCCTGAACCTCTTCTTTAGCACCTTCTAAACCTGCGACATCTTTGAATGTCACGTTAATTTTATCTTTTTCGTCAAATAATTTTGCTCGTGACTTTCCAATGGAGAAAATTTGTCCACCAGGGCCTCCGCCTCCGCCCATTTTTCGAAATAGGAAGAAGTAAAATAATCCCAGCACAGCAACCCAGATGAAAATAGTAATCAGCATATCTGAAATTGGATTTTTACCGATGGTAAAGTCCATTGTCGTGGCCAATTTTGGATTTTCCTGTTTAATCTGATTGTAACGTTCTTGGAAATATTTAAGATCGCCATAGGTGAACGAAAAATCAGGAGACTGCTTTGCACTAAGCCCTTCAAGAGGATTTGGTGAATCACTTTTTTTAACGAGTTCTTTTTTTGCTGCTGCCGTCAAGAAAACGTCTGCATTGTAGGTGTCTCGATATACCACAACTTTCTGTACTTTTCCGTCTTTTACCAATTGGTAAAACTCGTCTTCACCAATGTTTTTTCCTTCGCTAGAACCTAACATAGGCTGCATAAAGAAAAATAACAAGGCAACGATAACGATGGGAAAAAACCAGTTAAAACCTTTATTGTTCATTCTTTTTTTGTCTTACATGATTGCGCTTCTGCGCTTTTCGGATTAAATAATATCTTCGATTACAGTGATTTTGGCATCACCCCAAAGCTCTTCAATATCATAATACTCTCGGGTTTCTCTCTGGAAAATATGTACTACAACAGAAACGTAATCCATTAAAACCCACAACGAGTTCTCGGCACCTTCCACATGCCATGGGCGATCCTGAATTTCATTTCGTACCTTTTTCTCGATATTTCCTGCGATAGATGACACCTGTGTATTGGAGTTACCACTGCAAATAATAAATGTTTCGGCTACAGAATTTTCGATACCCCCTAAGTCGAAAATCTTAATATCTTCTCCTTTGGTATCTTGTATAGCGTCTACGATAGTGTCAATTAATAATTGTTTTTCTGTACTTTTACTCATTCAAAATTAGTATAACTGCAAATTTATTGTTTTTTATTGATTATTACGATAGGTTTTATCCATTCAACTCTTAAAGTTTCTTAAATGTACCCACTTGTTTATCAAAATGAAAGTACATCTACTAATGATGACGTTTTGCCGTACCTAAATACTTTAAATTTTGGTTTGGGATTGTATACCTTTAACCAAACAAATGGCCGCGGACAATATGGAAATCATTGGAACATTGTAAAGGACCAAAATGTAGCCTATACCTTGGCTATCCGTACTGATCTTTTTCCTATCGAAGATACTTTAATCAATTTTTGTACCGCGACAACGGTGCGTTCTTTTCTTGCCAATATGACCCAAAATGAGGTTTTACTTAAGTGGCCAAATGATCTGATTATTCACCGAAAAAAAGTGGGTGGAATACTGATTGAAAAGAAGAAATGGAATTCGGATTTCTATTGGATTATAGGAATCGGGATTAACGTTTTACAAACGGATTTTGGCGAGATTTCCAAGGCTGGCTCTTTGTTTACGCAAACAAAGCTTGAGGTTACTTTACAAGATTTTGCGGAGCAGTTGCATCAAAATTTGATTTTTGGATTGGAAAAAAGCAATAAAAACGAAGTTCTTGAGATTTACAATCAGCATCTTTTTAATCGAAATGTGGTGGCTTTATTCGAGCGTAATGGCGTACGACAAAATGGCATTATTCAATACGTAGATGAGGCTGGTTTTTTATGGGTAGATTTGGAAAACGACGGTTTGCAAAAGTTCTTTAATAAAGAAATACAAATGTGTTACTGATTTGCCCGTCTCCAATACAATAGAAATGCAATTGGAGCAAAAATTAGATTCGGAAGCCACATGGCAACTAACGGTGGCAATGTATTGTTTTCAGAGACAACTTTTAGCGCTTCAAATGAAAATACAAACGCAAACGCAAGCGCGATTCCTATCGCCAAATTGATCCCAATACCGCCTCGCTTTTTCTCGGAAGCTAACGAAAGCGCTAACATGGTAAGAATGATCATGGAAACAGGCATGGCTGTACGT
>JAYRQH010000268.1:0-2692 GCA_041910715.1 Bergeyella sp. | reverse complement strand
GATTACAGCGCCAATTCCACCGAAATTTACAGCAGGATCTGCCTTAAAATTAAAGAATGGCGGCTGCAAGATGGCAGCTGGAAAGACAATTTCATTGGACGATGATCGGTAGTAGGCATTTACCGTTTGTGGCGACATTCCCCATTCGGTGTTATCTACAGGCTTACCTACTTTATCTAAAGCTCTTTGATACGCCCATTTGGATAGATTTTGTCTGTTTGAATAAAGCGTTCCGCCCTCTGCTGGAGCTATAATTTCCAATTTTGAATAATCTCTCCACTTATCTGGATATGCAATTTTAACGGTAAATTTATTGAGTTTATCCAATGCTTTCACTTTGGTATCATCAGACATCCACGACAGATTCTTGATATGCATATCGAATGACTTTAGTACGTACGATACCAAGGTTTCCATTTCTTTTTTTGCTTCTGCAGGAAAATACTCTTCCACATAATATTTACCGAAAGCCTCTCCCATAACACGGTTTACCAACTCCAAGCCTCTTTTGTCCATAGAACGTTGCTCTTGTTGCCCTTGTAGGTATTTTGAATAAAAATCAAAGCTTAACTGATCCAACTTTTCATCTAAATTACCCGCATTGGATGCAATGAGTTTGTATTTTAAATAGTCCTTGATGATCGGTAAATTCTTCGTGTTGATGAATTGATCAAGGTTGGTAATGTATTTATTTTCAGAAGCAATCACCAAATCGGTATTCACTCCCACATTTTTTAGATAGGCTGGCAAATCAACATTTTTTGATGCTTTCTGTAGGTCTGCCATCGTTTTTGGATTGTAGCGCAAATTCGCATCACGTCCTTCAACATTGGTAAGCAAGCTATTCGCCATTGACTTCTCGAAAGCAACAATATTTTTAGCAACCGCATCCGCATTTTTATAACCGATGATTGCGAGCAAATTGCTTACGTATTTCGTATATTCATCAAGAACTTTTGCGTTTTCAGGCGTATTTTTCTGGTAATAATCTTTGCCCAAACCAAGGCTAGGACCGCCAAGATAGACCGCGTTATTTCTAGAGTCTTTCATGTGGGCGCTCACACCCCAACCGTAAAACGGATTGTCACCCGTTAGCGTAGCTTTATTAATGTACGTCTGAAATGATTTTAAATCCTTGATTTGATCAACAGCGTTCAATTCAGGTTTCAGAGGGCTTACACCATCGGCATTACGTTTTGCCGTATCCATAAATGAATTGTAGATGTTCTGAATTTTACTCCCGTCTGAACCTTTTGCATACGATGAGGTTAATATTTTATTCAGAATTTTTAATGAATTTTCATCGGTCGTTTCTCGAAGTTGATTGAACGATCCCCAATTGGCTTTATCCGAAGGAATTGTAGCTGTTTTCATCCAACCGCCATTTACAAAATTATACAAATCATCCTGTGGACGAACTGTTTTATCCATATAGGAAATATTGAGTCCTTCATCCACGATCTCTTTTGTGTCTTTAGCTACTTGCACTTCTGGGTTTTTATCATTAGACTCTGCTGCTTTCTGTGTTGTGCCACAGGAATTCAAAAAGAATACACTAGCAATTGCCAGAGCATTAAAGGTGACTTTTTTCATTAAATAAAATTTTGAAGCCTAAATATACTGAATAATTTTTATTGTAAACTGAAATTATCAGCATATAAACAACAAAAAACACCTCTCCATAGGAAAGGCATTCACATCGTATCGTTTTGTATTTTTATTTAAAATTAATGGTGCCGCCTACGACCTTTTTTACATTACGATCTTCTGGATCACCATATACATCGATTCTTCCACCTGCGCGGGTTGTTGCCGATACGGACTCCGAAGCGTATACCTGCACTTCTCCACCAGCATTAGAAGCCACTGTTGCATTATCGGATCGTAGTTGAGTCCCGTTAAATTTAGCACCCGAATTCATGATGATATCTTGACTTTTGGATTTTCCACTCACAAGGATTTCACCGCCTGAATTTCCTTTTGCGTTTAAACGATCTGTATTAATTTGCAAATTAATTCGCGATCCTTCGTTTGCCGTTAGTTTCAGCATCGTGGCTTTTACCTGATCGCTCGAAGAAACTACGGCACCCTGGCTTGCTTGAATATCATTGAGATTTTCGTAGTAGACAATTACCTTAGTATCCGTTCCTTGCATCAGTTTTGTAGCAGTCATCCGGATTTTAAGTTCGCCATTTTTATTAACTACTTCCACATCCGTTTCGTTACTGCCTAAAACCTCCACTTTTGGCTTATTGGATGACACTAATTCTACTGGAATTCGGTCGTATACTTTTAGACTGTTGAATTCTCCTACATTACGTGTTTGCTGTGCTGAGAAAAATGAAACTCCAGCAACGAGCAGCAAACTTGACCATAAATTTTTCATAGTATATCTTATCTTCTAATTAAACACTTTATAAAGAAAAAAATGCATTTTTTTCTCACTTACTTAAGCAAAAACCTTTCCACAACCGATTGCAAGACTTTTTGGGAAACGAAATCCATAAAATCTTCACGTTCCAAGTGGGGCAAATGAAGCGTATGCACTTCTTCTTTATCATTAATAATTACTGAATAATACACACGCCCAATCTCGGAATTGAACTCATCCGATCCTGGTCCAGCAACACCCGTCGTAGAAACAGCTATCTCAGTTTTGTAGAGTTTCTGAACATGATTTGCCATAGCGCTG
>JAYRQH010000267.1:0-5474 GCA_041910715.1 Bergeyella sp. | reverse complement strand
CTGTTGCAGTAATCAATGAACTAGACATCAACCCAGAAATCACGAACGTGAACGGAGGAGCGATTGCCTTGGGTCATCCGCTAGGTTGTACGGGTGCAAAATTGGCGGTTCAACTTTTCGACGAAATGAAAAAACGTGGCAACAAATACGGAATGGTAACCATGTGCGTCGGAACAGGTCAAGGCGCAGCAGCGATTTATGAGTTGCTGTAGAATTTTTCTTAACTCTATTTTCACTCATCTTTAAAAAATAAAAAATTATATGGCAAATCTAACAGGCGGCGAGTTTCTTATCAAGGAAACGCCAGCAAACGAAATCTTCTCTTTAGAAGAGTTAAATGAAGAACAAAAAATGCTTCGCGACTCTGCGAAAGAGTTTATCGACAGAGAAGTAGTTCCGAACAGAGAAAAATTCGAACATAAAGACTATGCATTCACGGAAGAATGTATGAAGAAGCTTGGCGAAATGGGTATGTTGGGCATCACTGTTCCCGAGCAATACGGCGGAATGGGAATGGGATTTGTGAACACCATGCTTGCATGCGATTATCTTTCAGGTGCAACGGGTTCGTTGGCAACGGCTTTTGGTGCGCATACAGGCATCGGAACACTTCCTACCCTTTTATACGGTTCGGAAGAATTAAAAGCAAAATATCTTCCCGATTTAGCAGCAGGAACAAAATTCGGAGCCTATTGTTTAACTGAGCCCGATGCAGGTTCAGATGCCAACTCAGGAAAAACGAAAGCGGTTCTTTCTGAGGATGGAAAACACTACATCATCAATGGACAAAAAATGTGGATTTCCAATGCTGGATTTGCAGATACGTTTACGCTTTTTGCTAAAATTGATGACGACAAGAATATTACAGGTTTCGTAATTAACCGAAGCGAACTGAAAGACCCTAACTCATTGACTTTAGGTGAAGAAGAGCATAAATTGGGGATCCGCGCCTCCTCTACACGCCAGGTTTTCTTCAACGATATGAAAGTGCCTGTAGAAAATATGCTAGGCGAAAGAAACAACGGTTTCAAAATTGCGTTAAATGCCCTAAACGTAGGTCGTATCAAACTAGCAGCAGCATGTTTGGATGCACAGCGAAGAATCCTTAACCACTCGATTCAGTATGCGAATGAGAGAAAACAATTTGGAGTTTCTATCTCAACATTTGGTGCAATTCGTAAGAAAATTGCAGAAATGGCAACGGGAACTTTCGTTTCAGAAGCAGGTTCGTACCGAGCGGCAAAAGATGTTCAAGATAAAATTGACGAATTGGTTGCGGGTGGAATGAACCATCAGGAAGCAGAACTAAAAGGTGTTGAAGAATTTGCTGTAGAAGCATCAATTTTAAAAGTTTTTGTGTCTGATTTGGCTCAACATACGGCAGACGAAGGTATACAAATCTATGGTGGGATGGGCTTTTCGGAAGATACACCAATGGAAGCAGCTTGGAGAGACTCAAGAATTTCAAGAATTTACGAGGGAACCAACGAAATCAACCGATTATTGGCTGTTGGAATGTTGATTAAGCGTGCGATGAAAGGTCAATTAGATCTTCTTTCTCCTGCGATGGCAATTTCTAAAGAGTTAATGGGAATTCCATCATTTGAAGTTCCAGATTACTCCGAATATATGAGTGAAGAAAAAGCAATCCTTGCCAATTTGAAGAAAGTATTTTTGATGGTTTCTGGTGCAGCACTTCAAAAATACATGATGGATATCGAAAAGCAACAGCATTTATTGCTTAACGCTTCTGAAATCTTAAACCAAATCTACATGGCTGAATCTACAATCTTACGTGCTGAAAAACATTTCTCAGCAGATTCTGTAGAAGCAGCAATGGCTCAGTTAAACCTTTACAAAGCGGTTGAGAAAATTATTACTGCGGCTAAAGAAGGAATTGTGTCTTTCGCGGAAGGCGATGAGCAACGCATGATGCTTTCTGGTTTGAGAAGATTCACGAAATATACCAATACTCCTAATGTTGTTGCGCTTACCGAGAAAATCGCTGCACATTATATTGAGAAAGGGAATTACTAAAAGTTGAAAGTTTATTAGAACTTTCTGCTTAAATAAAAAAACCTCGCGATGGCGAGGTTTTTTTATTTATCAAATTTTCAAAAAATAGCTTTAACGGAGTCTACTAATTTACCTTATGGTATATCCAATGCCCACATGGAACCATCGACCAGGCATAGGAACACCAAAAGCCTCGGTGTACTTTGTATTGGTTAGGTTATTTACGGTGGCCGACCAATCAATATTATGGTACTTGTAGTTCCATTTTGCATCCACAAGATGGTAACTTCCCGTAGTTACCCGCTCTAAATAACGATACGAAATTTGCTGCGTAAAATCTTTAAAAAGTTCTAAATCAGCTTTTGCAATCACTTGATGTCGCAAGTTTTCGGCAACCGATTTCGAAATTAAATTCCCCATATCCAATTGTGTATCCAAGTAGGTATAACTCACATTAAACCTTGAGTTTAAAAATGCAGGAATTCGCTTTTCTACTTCAACTTCTACACCTTTCGTATCTACCTTAGCTATATTCTGAGCTTTCCAAACACTGTTCTCAGTCTCTTTAATCCAATCGATTGCATTATCGGTGTTTCTACTAAAAACGCTTGTCTTAAAAGTGAAATTATCACGCTGATACCGATAGCCTAATTCTGTAGATAACGCTTTTTCAGCTTGTAAATTAGGATTCCCTTCTTCCGTCTTACTTACGTAATACAAGTCGGTAAAAGATGGTATACGATGTACTTTTCCAATGTTTCCATAAAAGTGATGATGCGCGTTGATACGATAGCCAACATCTAAACCTGGATAGAAATAATCATCGCCACTATCGTATTTCGCCCACGAAACTCCTGGTGAAAATTTTAATTTATCCTGAAAAGCAGTAAAATGATGTTCAAAAAAAACTTGTGTACCAAAACGATTTCGTTTTCCAAGATTATTAGAGGCTAGAAACTCTTTTCGTACCTCGACACCTAATCCGGTAATCCCCAGTTTTGAGTGGTAACTTGCATTCACCTCGCCACCAAAATTATTTCCGATATGCATGTTCCGGTAAATTTCGGGCTTGTGACGGTCGTATAAATAAAAATCTTGACCTCTACGCCAATAAATATTCGCATTTACATCCCAATTAGTTAAGCGTTGCTCGTATGTTATACCAACAATCGATGCTTGCGTTTCTTCATATTGTTCGCTTGCTTTTGGTGAAGCATAAAAACCATTAGCACCAAAATTCTTTTCTGAGAAACCCGCTTGTAAACCTACTTTCCCGTTACGAATCTTATATTGATTTTGATAAAAGACATTCTGAATTTCATAATCCGTGTTATGGCGGTAACCGTCCGATGCGCCCCGATTTGCTTGCAACAAGTGCTGTAATTTCTCTGAACCAAATGTAGACGTTAATCCCATAGAATAGGTCTTATAATCACCCACTTCCACTCCAACTCGTGCTTGTTCTTCCGCCGAAGTTTTGGTGATAATATTTATAGCTCCCGTATATGCGCTAAATCCGAAACGCCGTGCCGCCGGTCCCTTAATCAATTCAATGCGTTCCACCGAAGCCAAGTCTACCGGAATATGAAGTGAGTTATGCCCTGTTTGTGCATCATTCATTCGAATGCCGTTAATTAAGATAAGAACCTGCTCAAAAGAACCACCTCGAAGTGATATATCGCTTTGCACGCCCTGAGCTCCTCTCCTGCGGACGTCCATACCGGTAAATTGCTGTAAAAGTTCGTCAATACTTTGAGCGGGAGATTTAAGTATCTCATCCTGACTGATAACTTTGATATTTTCGCTAGCGTTACGGTATTCTGTTTTTACGAATTTTCCATGAACCAAAACGTGCTCAATAGAATGGTCAGTTTGTGCGTGCATGAAAGTTGCCGAAATGAGACAATAAGCAAACCAATTTTTACGATTCATTTATAACTATTTTATAATGACCTTTGAACATCAAAAAACCAATAAAGACACTATCCAAAGGGCATAACTAGATTATTTCGGCGCAAATGTAATTAAGAAATTCGTAAAACTAGGGGCTTTTATTAAAAATTATTTAATACATAAAAAAAGAGGCTCGCTGGAGCCTCCTGAGATTTTTTTATTTTCTTCTCATCAAATGTATAACAAAACTTCTGAAAAAATTTCTCATTCTATTATTTCATTTAATAACACAATATTAAAAAATAAGTTTCATTTTGACAAGATGAGCCTTATAGTTAATAGAAATTCTGATGGAATTTCCGTATTTTTGCAGTTGGCAAATTTTGGTTTGCCTAATTCTTTATTTAATGAGAAATCAATCTATGATTACTGAAAATCAAATCGATATAAAAAAGGAAATTTTCGTAAAAAATGCGCACCTCAATAACCTAAAACATATTGATGTACTCATTCCGAAAAACAAATTGGTGGTTATTACGGGGGTTTCGGGAAGCGGAAAATCGTCCTTAGCATTTGACACAATCTATGCCGAGGGTCAGAGACGTTATGTCGAAAGTTTAAGCTCCTATGCACGTCAGTTTTTAGGAAAGCTGGAGAAGCCAAAAGTGGACGACATCAAAGGACTTGCTCCTTCTATTGCCATTCAGCAGAAAGTAATTTCTTCTAATCCACGATCTACAGTAGGAACCTCTACCGAAGTCTACGATTATTTAAAACTGCTTTTCGCGCGTATCGGACGTACGTTTTCGCCAGTTTCTGGTGCAGAAGTAAAAAAGGATTCTGTTTCTGATGTTATTGATTATATCCAATCGGCACCGAGTAAAACCGTTTTCGTACTTAGAACCCCTCTAGAATTTGAAATTAACACGTTTCAGGAAACCTTAAATACACTAAAAGTTTCGGGGTTTACCCGCCTGGAAATTAATGGTAATATCGCTGGTATCGAAGATCTGGAAAGCTTTGCTTTTGTCCCGACTAAAGACATGGAAATTCATTTGGTTATTGACCGATTCTCGTATGAAGAAGATGAAAATTTTCTCCAGCGTCTTGCAGATTCCGTACAAATGGCTTTTTATGAAGGTCACGGTTATTGTTCTTTAAAAAATGCGGACACCGGTGTTATAAAAGAATTTTCTAACAAATTTGAAATAGATGGGATTGAGTTTTTAGAACCAAATGTCCATTTTTTCAGCTTCAACAATCCGTACGGCGCGTGCCCCACGTGCGAAGGATACGGCAAAGTCATTGGTATTGATGAGGATTTGGTGGTACCGAATAAATCTTTGTCCATCTTTGAGGACGCTATTGCCCCATGGAAGGGTGATACGATGAGTGAATGGAAACGATCTTTTATCAAAAAAGCCGGTAAATTCCCTATTCATAAGCCTTATCATCAATTAGATAAAGAACAAAAGGCATTCTTATGGAAAGGCGACTCCACGAAAAGTTTCCCAGGAATTGATAATTTCTTCCGCATGTTGGAGGAAAACCTGTATAAAATTCAG
>JAYRQH010000266.1:0-8837 GCA_041910715.1 Bergeyella sp. | reverse complement strand
TACTCGGAATGCTCCTTTTAGTAATGCACCGCTTGATGATTTCGTCACTTGAGGTTAAAAATGGGATTTGGCTCCGAGAAGAAAATCGCGGCGACGAGTTGCTGGGCAAAACGGTAGGATTAATAGGGTACGGAAATATGGGGAAAGCCACAGCGAAGCGTTTTTCTGGTTTTGGGTGTACGGTTATTTTCTACGATATTGTAGCCAATCTCTCGGACGAATTTGCCACGCAAGTAAGCTTGGAGGAACTGCAAGAGCGCGCGGATATTGTGAGCTTGCATATTCCTATAACGGATAAAACGTACCATCTTATTGATGCTGAGTTCATTTCAAAAATGAAAAATCCATTTTATCTTGTAAATACGTCACGAGGAAAAAATGTGAAAACGAAAGCTTTAGTTGAAGCACTGAAGTCAGAAAAAATAAAAGGAGCAGCATTAGACGTTTTGGAATTTGAAAAGGCATCTTTTGAAAATCTTACGGAGACAAATGATGACTTGGACTATCTTCTAACTTCAGAAAAAGTAATTGTTACCCCACATATTGCAGGCTGGACCACTCAAAGCAAAGAGAAGCTTGCGCAATACATCGTCGATAAGATTCTGAACGCGTATTCTTAACAAATCTTTATGATTTTAGGATTCCCTATGTAACTATAATTATGTTAAATTGCACGACTTAAATTTATTGGAAAAGAGCGTGAAAATGTCGTTTGCAAAAAATGTTTTTTTATTTAGTATCATATCTATTTTTAGTATTTCCTGTAAGAAAGAAAATCCAGATGAAGCAGGAAAATATTCTTCAAAAGTACCCAACTACGGAAATGTGGATCTTAAAACTGTTTTTTCAGAAGCGGATTCTCAAGTTCAAGATATAGGTTTTACTCAATCTTTTTTAAATCAATATTACTCATCGGTCTGGGAAAAGGGAGACCTTTGGGGTGGTATTTTGGTAGCGAAAGGGGATAAAATTCTTTTGGAAAAATACCGAGGATTTTCACAAGATGGAAAGCAAGGAGCCATTGATCAAAACACACCAATGCATGTTGCATCGATCAGTAAAACACTTACGGCAATGGCTGTTTTGAAGTTGGCAGAAGCAAAGAAAATAAATTTGGATGATCACTTGACCAAATTTTTCCCCCAATTTCCTTATCCAAAAGTTACCGTAAAAACACTGCTCAACCAGCGTAGTGGATTACCGAAATATGAATATTTTTTGAATCATTTGAGTCCACGCCCGATGACGCTGGATAAAAAGTTTTTGACGAACCAAGATATTTTGGATTTGCTAATTCAATTTAAACCCGAATTGGCTCGTGAAACCGACACAGGCTTTATGTACTGCAATACCAACTATGCGATGCTTGCCCTATTGGTTGAAAAAGTGACCAAAACGAAGTTTCCCGATGCAATGCAGGAAATGGTTTTCAAGCCTTTGAAAATGCAGCATACCTATATTTTTCAAGAAAAAGATACGACAACTGCAGCGAAGTCGTTTTATGCACGCGGTCCTCGAGTTTATCCCTATGACCAACTTGATTTGATATACGGAGACAAAAATGTTTTTACTACGCCTCGCGATTTATACACGTTTTCGAAAGCGATGTTTTCGAAAGATTTTCTAACCCCCGATCTTAAAAATCAGATTTTTACGCCGTACAGTAACGAAAAGCCAGGAGTAAATAATTACGGTTTGGGTTTTCGTATGAAAATTTTTGATGATCATAGAAAACTAACTTATCATAATGGTTGGTGGCATGGTAGTAACACGGTTTTCGCCCATTTATTAGATTCTAAGGTGACCATAATTGCTATAGGAAATAAATATTCCAACCGGGTGTATACGGCATTGGCGTTGTCGGCATTGTTTGAAGATTTACCGTTCGAAAGAGAAAAACTGCAAAAATCAATACAAGGATCAGACAGTACCCAGCTGGAATCTACCAATGCAACTACCAATGGTATGTATAGCGAATAAAATGTAAATTTGCACAAAACATCGTATGAACAAGGTTCTTTTTTATCTGTTATTGCTGGGCACATTGTACTCGTGTGCACGAGTAGGCTCGCCTAACGGAGGAAGTAAAGACAGCATACCACCACAGCTTGTGGGATCAAATATTGATACAACTCGTGTAAACGTACCTCGTACTATAAAACAATTGCGATTGGATTTTAACGAGTATGTTACCCTCAAAGAAGTACAGAAAAATCTTATCATATCGCCGCCGATTAAGTATAAACGAATACTTCCTACAACGCTTGGTAACAAGTATATTTTAGTGGAATGGGATGAAGATTTACTTGAAAATACAACCTACAATTTTAATTGGGGAAATGCAATTGCCGACCTCAACGAAGGTAATATTTTACCCTATTTTAACTTTGCATTCAGCACTGGAGATACTTTAGAAGAAACATACATTAGTGGCGACGTTTCATCTGGATTTACAAGAGTCAAAAAAGGAAACACCGACAAAAATGAATTTGTTGTTGGATTGTATCAAGAGAAAGATACAATGGACTACACGAAAAAACCATACTATATCACGAAAGCCGATCCTGATGGGTATTTTGAATTAAACTATCTAACACCTGGAAAATACCGCCTGATTGCATTTAACGACACCGATCAAAATTCAGTTTTTACGCCTGGAAAAGACGAAGTGTATTTTCAGAAGGAAACGCTTAATTTGGAAAAAAGCATTTCTGGAATGAAGATACAAACCCTACCGTCTCAGATGAAAGTAAAATACATCGAAGCCAAGGAACAAAACGGAGGCGTATTATTCAAATTTGAGGGAAATCCTGAGCGTGTCGAAGTGCTTTCCAAAACCGAAAAATTGAAGGAATATACGGTAGATCATCAAAAATTTTCAGATTCGGTAATGGTGTGGTTTGATGACAAACAACTGCAACTCCCAGAAAATAATATCAACGAAAATTTACGTTTTTCTTATGTTGCCGATACCGTGAAAGGTAATATTTCACTGTATTATAAAGCCAACGTAAAAGATGAATTCACCTTGCGAAACTCGATCCAAGGTCTTCTCCCTCCGTCGGGCGAGCTTGTTTTAGAATCGACAAAGCCTATTACCCAAATACAACCTGAAAAGTGGACTCTAAAGGTTGACAGCTTGGCGCAGCAGCCCTTTACAGCTGAGATTTTTGCAACAAATAAGCACAAAATTAGAGTGAAGTCTGCATGGGAAGCGGGCAAAAAATACCAACTAACTATTCCGAAAGAAACAGTAGTTACATTCTACGAACGACTTCCTAAATCACACCAAATAAATTTCGAATTCGATAAGCCTGAAAATTACGGAAGTCTTGTGGTGAAACTTGTCACCAAACCTGATGCACCATTTTGGGCACAGCTACTCTCCGAAAATGATGAGGTGAAGTATTCGCAACTGGTACAGTCTAATGAATTTCGATTTTCCAATTTAAAACCAGGAACCTACTACGTTCGATTACTTGTTGATAGCAATGGAAACGGGCATTGGGATTCAGGAAACTTACTGGAAGGGAGACAGGCCGAACCGGTATACATTTACGACAAACTGATTGAGATACGACCGCTGTGGGATAATATTGAAGATAAGTGGGATCCCTTGAATCAAAATGCACAAACTCTAAGTAATGAAGCAGCCACTCCTAAAAATTAGCATCGCTGTCATTGTGTTTTTTGCTCTGATTCAGTTTGTACCAGTGGATTTTACCAATAAACCCGTTGTGAAATCACATAATTTTGTTGACATTTTTCAAACACCAGGCAACATTCGACAAACGTTGAAGCAATCATGCTACGACTGTCACTCTAATGAGACTGAATATCCCAAATATGTTAAAATAGCGCCCATTTCGTGGTCCATCAAAAATCATGTGAATGAAGGACGCGAACATCTGAATTTCTCTGAGTGGGGTACATTCAATCAGGATCTTAAACGCAATATGCTGGAAAATGCTATTGCCGATTTGCAGCAAAATCGAATGCCGAAAGAAGGTTATGTCGCGCAACATCCCGAAGCAAGACTTTCGCCCGAGGCTAAAAATGATTTAATAGCATACTTATCTGAAATTTTGCAATCAGAAAAATTTTGATTGGTATTTTTTTAGAAAGTTTTTTTGAGATTCAAAAGCTATTTGGTCAAAATCTACATGGGCAATAGGAATCCAAACGGTTTCCGAAATTTCATCTAAAGCAAGCTGAACGGTCATTTTTTCTTCTACTTCGTATTCATAGAAAATGTCAACGGTGTTGTAGTCAAAGCCTTTATAATGGTAAATATTAGGTTGTGTCCCCAATATTTTTAAACGATTACGATCGATGGAAATCTGCAATTCTTCAGTAAGCTCGCGAGCGCATGTTTCTTCTGCAGATTCGTTCGGATCCACAAAGCCACCGGCTAAATCCAGCAAGCCTTTTTTAGGATCTTGGTTTCTTTTGGTGAAAAATAATTCGTCTCTATACCGAATCAATACGGCTACAGCGGCAGCACAGTTGTGATAGTAGACATAATCGCAAGAGCCGCAATTCCATCTGTTAATACCGTTCCATTCCAATGTTTCAAGGCCGCATTTTGGGCAGTATTTTAATTCAGTCGTCATGAGTATTATCGTGCATTTCGAGGGTGGTAATTCAAAATTACATCCCGCAATTCTTCTGTTTTTAAGTGGGTGTACACTTGGGTAGTGGTGATGCTGGAATGTCCCAACATTTCCTGTATAAATCTCAAATCGGCTCCATTTTGGAGGAGATGCGTTGCAAACGAATGCCGAAAGGTGTGGGGCGAAATTTTCTTGTTGATTCCCGCTTTTTCAGTAAGTTCTTTAATGATGATAAAAACAATCACCCGTGATAGCCCAGAACCTCGGGAATTTAAAAAAAGATAATCCTGGTATCGTTTATTAATTTTCCCTTTACCGCGCACATTCTGAATGTAATTCTCAATCCATTTTAGTGTGTATTCAGCCAAAGGAATAAATCGCACTTTTCGACCTTTACCTTCCACCTTCATGAAACTTTCTTTGAAGTTGATGTTGGATATTTTTAGCTCGATTAGTTCCGAAACGCGTAATCCGCAGCCGTAGAGCACTTCGATTATGCAATGATTACGTACCCCTAGATCGGTGGACATGTCGATGTTTTTCACAATGCGTTCGACATCGTCGTAGCTTAGGGTATCGGGTAAGTACAATCCTAATTTGGGACCCTCCAAAAGTGTGGCGGGGTTGTCTTCACGCATCTCATCTTCCACAAGAAATCGGAAGAAAGCCTTCACAGACGAGATCCAACGAGCTTGGGATCTTTCGCTAAATTTTTCTTTCGATAATTTGAATAAAAATTCCTGCAGATGCTCATGCATAATTTTATCGGGAGTAATGCCTTCCAAATCGTTTAATGCAAATTCTTTAAGCTTCTTAATATCCCGCATGTATGCCTCCAACGTATTGTCGGAAAAGTTTTTTTCGAATTTTAGATAGGTGATAAACTCATCAATTTTCTCATCCCATTTCATCATTATGTGTGTGTTTTTTTAAAGTCCTAAATCTTCCATGGGAATTCGTACGACTTCGATGTTGTTGTGTTTTAAAAAATCAACACCCTCGTGATCCGAATATTCGTTGATGTATATTACTTTTCGAATCCCAGATTGCAATATTAATTTACTGCATTCTTTGCAAGGCGACAGTGTGATGTACAGGGTAGCATCCTTTGCCGATTGAGTTGATTTTGCCAATTTTAATATCGCATTAGCTTCTGCATGCAAAACGTACCAATGTGTTTTGCTATTTTCATCTTCGCAGGTATTTGGAGAGCCAGAAGGCGTTCCGTTGTATCCGTCGGAAATTATCATCCGGTCTTTTACAATTAAAGCACCTACCTGTCTTCGCTCGCAATAGGATAGCTTTGCCCATTCCGCCGCCATTTTTAGGTAGGCAATATCAAATTTGGTAATGCTCATGTAAAATGGTTGCTAAAATTGCGGTTTTCGTTTTTCTAAAAATGCGCTGACACCTTCTTTTTTATCTTCTAAATCGAACAGTTCTCCAAAGGACTGTATTTCTGTATCAAATCCGTAGTCCGTATCGGAGTTATTGACTGCTGCAATTGCTTTTTCTATGCCCATAGGCGAATTTTTTGCAATGGCATTTGCTGTTTCCAACGTTTTAGGAAGTAAATCCTCATACGGGAAAACCTCGTTCACCAGTCCAATTTCTTTTGCTCGTGCGCCCGAGATCATTTTTGCTGTGAAAATCATTTCGTTAGCCATACCTTTTCCCACCAATTTTGGAAGTCTTTGCGTGCCTCCATAACCAGGAATGAGTCCAAGGGTTACTTCAGGCAGACCTAATTTTGCATTTTCTGAAGCGTATCGGAAATGACAAGCCATCGCCAATTCAAGGCCGCCGCCTAATGCAAAACCGTTAACTGCTGCAATCACAGGCTTATTCATACTCTCAATCTTGTTGAAAACCTCGTCTTGCCCGGTTCTGGCCAGTTCTTCAGCTTTGGATTGCCCAAAATCAGCAAACTCCTTAATGTCAGCGCCGGCAACAAAAGACTTTTCGCCTGAACCCGTTAAAATAATGGCGCGCACACCTGTGTCATTGCGCAATTCGTCCATGACCAAGCTTAATTCCTTCAGAGTCTGCTTGTTGAGCGCGTTTAAACTTTCAGGTCGGTTTATCGTAACTACAGCAACTTTGCCATCTATTTCCAGTATTAAATTTTCAAATGTCATAATCGAAGGGTAAATCTTTATATAGTTGGCAAATTATTATTTTTTTTGGATATCCAAAAACTTATTTCCGAGCTAAACTCGACAAGCTATGTTTTTCTAAAAATCTTTCTGATCAATTTATTTGCTGTGATTAATCATATTTGCGTCGATATTGATGTTGAGCCCTGTTGCAACTTTCATCCCTAAATCTATGTTGGCGCGAAAGAAATGGCACAACTGACGATTAATGATTTCATCTCGTTTAGGTCCGTCTATTTTGCTCATGTGGCCCACAATATTGTGTATCAATCGCTTCCGATCTTCCTCATTCATCGCTTTGGTATACAGAAGGCCCGGCTGCGTATAGTGGTCGTTGTCATTCTCATTACGATCATAAAAGGAAACTTTATGCACATCCAATTCTTCATCAAATCCCGAGTATGCCGGATCAGGCTTTACCGAGCCGAAACTATTTGGGTAGTAATTTGGAGCGTCTCCATATGATGACGAATCTGCCATAAAACCATCCCTCTGGAAATTCGATACCGCATAGGGACATCGGTTAACCTCCAATTGATGAGAATTTACCCCCAATCGATAGCGATGCGCATCGGGATACGAAAATAATCTTCCTTGCAGCATTTTATCGGGTGAGAACGAGATTCCATCAATTAAATTACTCGGCGAGAAAGCAGCTTGCTCGACATGGGCGAAATAATTTTTCGGAATTTCATTGAGCACCAGTTCGCCAACTTCAATTAAGGGAAATTCGTCATGAAACCACACTTTTGTCACATCAAAAGGGTTCCACCTAAATTGTCGAGCTTCTTCCTGCGTCATTACTTGGATGTATAACGTCCACTTCGGATAATCATGATTTGTAATTGAGTTTACTAAATCCTCTTGTGAAAAATCAGGGTTTGATCCTGCCATTTTTTCAGCGTCCTGATCGCTAAAATTTTTAATGCCTTGCTTGCTCTTAAAATGAAATTTCACCCAAACACGCTCATTTTCTTTATTAATCATTGAAAATGTGTGGCTTCCAAATCCGTGCATGTGGCGATATCCATACGGAGTTCCCCTGTCGGACATTAAAATTAAGACTTGGTGCAGGCTTTCCGGATTTAGAGACCAAAAATCCCACATCATCGTTTGGCTTTTAAGATTTGATTGGGGAAGTCGTTTCTGAGTATGAATAAAATCAGGAAATTTTTTAGCATCCTTGATAAAAAACACAGGCGTATTATTACCTACTAAATCCCAATTTCCGTCTTCAGTGTAAAATTTTAATGCAAATCCCCTAGGATCCCGAGCGGTATCAGCACTTCCTCTCTCGCCACCAACAGTGGAGAATCGAGCAAAAAGGCGACAAGAATTTCCCACAGAAGAGAATAGTTTGGCTTTGGTAAATTGTGTAATATCGTGTGTGACAGTAAATTTTCCGTAAGCACCCGAACCTTTTGCATGCACAACACGTTCTGGAATACGTTCTCGAACAAAATGAGCTAAATTTTCTTGCAAGATAAAATCCTGAAGCAGTACAGGGCCTCGCGGTCCAACGGTCTGAGAATCTTGATGTTCATAATACGGTGAACCAACAGCGTTTGTTAACTTTTCATTTTTCATACGTATTTATTTACAGTGGGCATTACGCGAGTAAATTTATTCAAAAAAACAGAAACATAGCGAAATCTTCAATATATTTGTCATCGATAAAACAAATCAAATGAATATCCAGCAATTGGAATATCTTATCGCGGTTGATAAGTACAAACATTTTGGAAAAGCAGCTCAAGCGTGCTTTATTACTCAGCCCACGTTAAGTGCGATGATTCAGAAATTCGAAGAAGAACTGGATGTTAAAATTTTCGATCGAACCACACATCCCATTCGTACCACGGATATCGGAATTGAAATTATCAAGCAGGCCAAAGAAGTAATTGACTCGGTAAATGAACTTAAAAATAAGGCGAGTCTGCTAAACAATGTGTTAGCTGGAAAACTGAATTTGGGAATTATTCCAACAGTTTCTTCATTTATATTGCCCACTGAAATTTTCGAATTTCTGCAGCAAAACCCGAAAATTGAGTTCAATATCAAGGAAATG
>JAYRQH010000265.1:0-11574 GCA_041910715.1 Bergeyella sp. | reverse complement strand
TTCTTTGGCAGCTATAGGAAGGCAGTCGATTACGCTGAAAAGTTTTAAAACCTATTCGCTGCAAGGCGATTCGCGCCTCAAACAGGTTTATTGGGATTTTTTTGGGGTCAATTCGGTCACTGATGAAGCCGATTTTTCGTTAAGTCTTTTTCCTGAAAATTATTTTCAGATGCCCGAAACGATTTCACTAAATATGAATGACTGTCCCGATATTGCGCAAACGCTCTGCGTGACGGCAGTCGCCTTTAAAGTTCCATTCGAAATTGTGGGATTAGAAACCTTAAAAGTGAAAGAAACCGACCGTTTGGTCGCACTGCAAAATGAACTTCGAAAGTTGGGTTGCGAAACCGAAATAAGCGATTCTTCGATTCGCTCAATTTCCTTTTCAGAAACTCAATTTCCTGTGAGTATTGCTACGTACAACGATCATCGGATGGCGATGAGTTTTGCACCCATGTGTTTGAAAATTCCGTTGACAATTGAAGACGATCATGTTGTTGAAAAGTCGTATCCCGATTTTTGGAACGATTTAGCTCGTGTTACAGAAACGATACAAGATGGAGAATAAAGTTATTGTTATCACAGGAAGCTCCACGGGAATTGGTTTCGTGATGGCAGAATATTTTGGAAAAAAAGGGCATCACGTCTATGGTTTAAGCCGAAAAAATGTGGATTCACCTCATTTTAAAACCATTCCAACAGATATTACAGATAATGAGCAAGTAATAAAAACCATTCATGAAGTTCTTTTGCAAACGAATCATATCGATGTTTTGATAAATAATGCTGGAATGGGAATGGTGGGCGCCGTTGAGGATTCTACAAAAGAAGATATTACCAAGCTTTTTAATTTGAATTTGGTGGGAGCGGTGCAAACGATGAGCGCTGTGATGCCTGCCATGAGAAAGCAGAAAAAAGGACAGATTATAAATATCTCAAGTATTGGCTCCGAGATGGGATTGCCTTTTCGTGGTTTCTACTCGGCTTCTAAATCTGCCTTAGATAAAGTGGTGGAAGCGATGCGGTACGAGGTTTATCCATGGAATGTGGATGTTTGCTCACTGCATTTAGGGGATATTAAAACCAATATAGCCGACCATCGAGTGAAAACATCCGTTTCGCAGCCCTATCAAAAAGTATTTTCCAGGGTTCATGACTTAATGAATGCGCATGTTAACGACGGAACCGAGCCTTTGGATGTAGCAATTTATGTGGATAAATTACTTCAGAAAAAATCGTGGAAAGCCCATTATTACTTTGGAAAGATGGGTCAAAAAATCGGAGTTCCTTTAAAGTGGATTCTTCCACAAAAGGTTTATGAAAACTTAATGAAAAAATACAACAAACTGGATTAATAAGATGAAAATACGTTTTGCCCTAATCACGCTCACGATGTCGTTTTTTGTTTTTGCCCAAACAACAAATGCAAACTTAAATAAAACCTTAAAAGAATACCGACAGGCGATGCTTGCTGGGAAATACGAAAGCTTGGCAGATTACATCTACCCTAAGGTGTTTTCGAATTTTGGCGGCAAGCAAAATGTCCTTATGATGCTAAAATTAGCAGGTGAAAAAACAAAGCAGCAGGGAATAAACATCAAAAGTATCGCGCACAAACATGCTGGAAAAATGGCTATTAAGGACTCCGAAATTCAAATTCCTATCAAGGAAACAACTATTGTAGAATCTACAAAAGATAAAAAACGGTATCCAACAGAATTACTGGTAATTGCCATTTCCGAAGATCAAGGCAAAACATGGAAATTCATCAACACGATGAATCAAAGCAAAGAACAACTGTTGAAATTCTTTCCAAATTTAAGTCCGGATTTGGAGATAAAATCAATGGATTTATCTAAAACACGCTCGATAAAATAATATTTCAGACAAGATTCTGTTATTGGAATATGGTTTTCCCAAAGCATATCAACTCCCATTTGGTTTCTTTTTTTTGCAAGAAACCAACGCTGTTGATTTTTGTTTTACTACTGGGAAGCATCCAAATTGCTGCACAAAAAAAAGTATTTCAGCTTATAGACATCGAATCGAAAGTTTCCAAAGTAAAGAAAGATTCACTTTCCGCAACTCAGTTTTTAGATTCGCTTTCGCAATCCAATTATTTTTTCACAAGAGTAGTTGATGTTAAAGAGACTCCAAATGAAATTCAGATCTTCTACGATAAAGGCGACAATTTTAATGCTGCAGACATACAACTTGATGATTCTTTAGCCGACGAATTGAAGAAACAAAAAACATTCCCTACCACTAATTTAGATTCTCTAAGAACTGCTATCAACCACTACTTTGTACAGAAAGGCTTCGCTTTTAATCGGGTACAAACGCACTATCAGGGTATAAAGAATAATCGCCCGCAAGTAAAACTATCCGTCGATCTTGGAGCCAAACGTAAAATTGATGGGCTGGTCATAAAAGGTTATGACAAAGTTCCGAAGCGTTTTAAAACAAATCTAGACAAGGAATTCGTTGGTAAAGACTATGAAGTGGGACAACTTCTAAAGCTTCAGCAGCGTCTCCAAAATCACCCATTTGTGCTTCTGGAGCAGCCTCCTCAAACGCTCTTTACAAAAGACTCTACGCAAGTTTTCTTACAACTTCAGAAAAAAAAATCCAATACTTTTGACGGTATTATTGGCTTTGGAAACAGCGAAAGTGATAAATTCACCTTCAATGGAACGCTTAACGTGGTTTTCCGCAATATGTTTAATGGATTTGAAGACTTAAGTTTATATTGGCAACGAAATCCAAACAAAGGGCAAAATTTTGATCTGAAAATTAGTATTCCGTATTTATTTAAGTCAAATATTGGTTTTGATGGTCAAATGAATATTTACCGTCAAGATTCTACTTTTGCGACGGTAAAGATGCATCCAGGTTTATTTTATCAAATGTCACCCAATCAGAAGTTAGGTATACGAGGGAATTTTGAACTTTCGTCTGTACTTGACTCGCTGTACACGTCGGCAAAAGAGTTTAACAGAAGTGGTGCGGGTGTTTTCTATGACTTTCAGAAGCCTTCCTCAGTTGATCTTTTTGTTTTCGACTCGCGTATTAGGGCGGAATTGGACGTTCTTACAACACGTTACGATGCAAATCAGTCCAGAGGTACCGCTATACGATATTTTATTTTGGGTGAAAAGAACTTTCAGTTGAAAGGCAGGCATTATCTCAACATAAAGGCGGAATCCGCATTACTAAATTCAAAAAATGATTTAGCAGAAAATGAATTATTTAGAATTGGCGGTTGGAACTCACTTCGAGGTTTTAATGAGAATGCAATACTGGCTAATTTTTATGCGTATGGCGGTGCAGAATATCGGTATCTGGTAAATCAACAGGCGTTTTTCGATTTATTTGCGCAATTTGGGCACGTCCAGAATAAATCTTTAGGGGCCAACCCGAATTTTTACAGCGTTGGTTTGGGTTTTAATTTCTTTTTACCCATTGGTTTGATGAGTTTCCAGATTTCCAATGGAAGTCAAGTGGGAAACCCCTTTAACTTTAGAGATACAAAAATTCATTGGGGTATTGTCAGCCGTTTTTAAAGAGAGAATAGAAATCTTAAATGGTGCAATCGTATTAAAAAATAGTTACATTATCACAAAAATTTTTCATTTTAATTAAAATAGATTAATTTTGCAAAGAAAGTAAAGATGTCTATACATAACAAAATTGTAGAAGAAGCAATCACTTTCGACGACGTTCTTTTGATTCCTTCCTACTCCGAAGTACTACCTTCTCAGGTTTCTTTAAAATCAAGATTAACAGATAAAATTACCCTTAACGTTCCTATCGTTTCCGCGGCTATGGATACCGTAACCGAAGCTGATTTGGCAATCGCATTGGCTCGCGTTGGAGGCCTCGGATTTATACATAAGAACATGACTATTGCCGAGCAAGCAGCACAGGTAAATAAAGTGAAACGTTCTGAAAATGGAATGATTTCCGATCCCGTTACCTTATCTAAAGACCACACGTTGGGCGAAGCAAAAGAACTTATGCAACGCTACAAAATTTCAGGTCTACCAGTTGTCGATGTCGAAAATACATTAATTGGTATCATCACCAACCGCGATGTAAAGTATCAAGAAAACTTAGCCATGAAAGTGGAAGAGTTGATGACAAAAGAAAACATCATCACGTCGGATAAAAACACAGACTTGGAGCAAGCAAAGAAAATTTTACTTCAAAACCGTGTTGAAAAACTTCCGATTGTTGATCAACATAATAAATTGGTAGGGTTAATTACCATAAAGGATATTGATAATCAAATGGAATATCCAAATGCGAACAAAGACCAAAACGGAAGACTGATTGTTGGTGCTGGCGTTGGCGTGGGTGTTGATACAATGGAGCGCATCGAAGCATTAGTAGAGGCGGGCGTTGATATCGTGGCCATTGACTCCGCACATGGACATTCGAAAGGGGTAATTGATAAAATTGCTGAAATAAAAGCAGCATTCCCGAATTTGGATGTTGTGGGTGGTAATGTAGTTACTGCCGAAGCAGCCGAAGCTCTCATTAATGCGGGTGCCAATGTTATTAAGGTGGGTGTTGGTCCAGGATCTATCTGTACAACTCGAGTTGTCGCGGGTGTAGGAGTGCCTCAACTTTCCGCCATCTACAACGTATACGAATATGCTAAAACGAGAAACGTAAGTGTGATTGCCGATGGTGGTATTAAGCTTTCAGGAGACATCGTAAAAGCCATTGCATCGGGTGCCAATGCAGTCATGCTCGGTTCCTTATTTGCCGGTACCGAAGAAGCTCCTGGTGAAGAAATTATTTTCCAAGGAAGAACATTCAAGTCATATCAAGGTATGGGAAGTCTTTCGGCAATGAAGCGTGGTGGTAAAGAACGTTATTTCCAGAGTGAAGCGAAAAAATTTGTGCCAGAAGGTATCGAAGGCCGTGTTCCGTACAAAGGTAAATTAGAAGACGTTGTTTTTCAGCTTACGGGAGGCTTACGTGCGGGGATGGGCTATTGCGGAACGAAGGATATTCCATCGCTTCAAAAAGACAGTAAAATGGTAAAAATTACTGGAAGTGGTCTCAAAGAATCACATCCACATGATGTCATTATCACACAAGAAGCACCGAATTATTCTTTGTAATTCTAAAAAAATAGAAAAAACTCACAGCAATGTGAGTTTTTTTATTTTCTTAAACTTAATTCTTAATAAATTTCAGTTCATAATTTTTAGCATCCTTTGTTTCTATTTTTAAAAGGTACATACCTTTCGCAAGATGGGAAACATTGAGTTGTGCAGCTGCTTTTTCAGACTGCAGTAGTCGTCCGCTAAGATCAAAAATTTTAATAGTTGCAATTTGTTCATTGCTTATTATATTCAAAAGATCTTTAACTGGGTTTGGATAAATCTTAAGTTTTTGATTTTTAAGATCCGAAACTGCCAATGTCGAACTTTGTACATCACCTGTAAATGTAGAGTTGGTATTCGTCATATCACCTCCACATTCTCCCTGGGTAATGGCAACATTTTCTTTCCAAGTACCGGTTTGGTTGTTCGGTGGGTTGGTGGCATTCGGATTCCCCGTGGAATTGTAATAAATTAAGTACGGATTCACAAAATCTCCGTTTCCAGAATCCGCTAAAAATTCCCAACGTGTGTTGGTATTATTCCATTGTATTTTAAATTCGCAGGTTCCTAGTCCGCCACAAGCTTGAGCGCCATCCACAGGTGTTGTAATGTAGATTCCCTTTCCGTAGGTGTCAGTGCCCGTTTTGTTAAAGGTATAATCCTGGTTGTTAAACAAATTATAACAACCTTTATAATTGATTGTTTGGGCATGATGTAATCCCATACCAAAAAAGTAAAAGAGTAGTATTTTTTTCATGGAGTATAGTTTTTATTGAAAGGAAGGATAATATCCCTCTATCGCAATGATGCATTTAAAAGTAATGTACGGTTGCATATTATTATGAGGTTGCGAATCTCCCATAGGCGAAATAGAAAGAGGACTCATGTTTTCTAGGGGTGTCGTCCCTGAACCTGCATATTTTTTGTCTAAAATTTGGCTATCTGCAGGAAAACCGTTCATAGGATTGTTTTGTGTACCCTTCGTAGATACCGAGTTTACACTATGCGAATGCAATGGCATTTCGTTTTGTATTAACTTATGAACTTCGCTTCCACCTGTCTGTGATAAATTATATGGGGTTCCATAATCGCTGGTTCCACTGCCAATAAGTACTCGCCCTTGAATATTCGGAAGATTAAAAGTAGTGATTCCATCGCCTCCAAAAGTTGTTCCTATTAATGAGAATAATGTTTCATTGTCTTTGATAAGCATCGATCGTCCGTCACAATCTGCCCACCCAACGGGTGCAAAATTGAAAGCAACGTAGGAAATTTGACCAATAAACGGCTCGGTAGCCTGAGCCTTTGCGATGAAGATTTTTAGAAAGAGAAGCGGTACAATTATTCGTAAGTTTTTAAGTTTCATGGTGATTATTTTTAGTTTAGTTTCGAGTAGGGTAAATTCCTGTCAGCGCTATAAAGCATTTTAAGACCACATAAGGTTGCATATTGTTGTGTGGCTGCGATCCGCCTGTGGCTGCCAAGATTGTCGTACCCATGCTGGAGTCAAAAGTGGTATTAGCGTACTCAGGGTCGCCTTGTGCAGTATCGGCAAAACGATTTCCAATAGGTGAGGAGGAATTCCCTACAGCTTTTACAGCAGTCACAAAGTGATTGTGTGCCGGAATTTGTTGGGTTGTTAGCGTTACAGAAGAAACTCCCACCTTAGTGCCCACCGACAGCGGAAGGTCATCCATAGGCGTTCGTCCACGCATATCCGGTAGCGCAAAAGTGGTAACTCCGTTACCTCCAAAACTGGTTCCTAATAAGGAAAATAATGCTTGATTCTGATTAATGGATAATAGTTGACCGTTGCATTCGGCCCAATTTCTTGGTGTGTTCGCGTACGGAGCCCACATAATTTGACCTAAGTATTGATTACCATTCTGTGAAAACGCCTGTACGCCAGTCATTAATACGATAACGACGGCTAATTTTTGTATTGTATTCATCATATTTTAATTAGGAGCGAGATGGAAAAATACCGTTTACCACAATAACGCACTTCAATGTTAAACTGGGCATTCTATTTTCGTGGGAGGCATTTCCTCCTGTCGGCGAAATCATCACAAAGTTCATGTTAACAGTATCACTACCACTGGTGGAGGAGGAATACTCCTTATCAAGAGCTTTTGTTCCAGCAGGAATACCATCGGAAGGTTTATTTTGGGATGCTATTTGGGATGTTGCCTTCATCTGGTGGGTATGTTGGGGCATCTCATTCACCGTTAAGTTATGCGAATCAGAACCGCCAGTCTGTCCCAGATGATAATTGGACAAACCAGCGCCTTGTCCATCATCAATGATAACACGACCTCTGGCATTTGGCAGAGCAAAGGTCGTCCTCCCATCTCCCCCGTATGTAGTTCCGATGAGTGCAAATAATGGTGTGTTTTGGCTGATTGGCAGAAGTGTTCCGTCGCAATCCATGGTGCCTCTTGGTGCAAAATTGTAGGGAACAAAGAGAATTTGCCCTATAAATTGATCTTGAGCCTTCAGCTGCGAAGTGATGCTCCCCATTAAAAAAAGGAGCATGAGGGTACGATAATTCATGGTATTAGTTTTTGTGAAATTAATAAAAAAATACTAATTCATCAAAAAAAATATCATGGTTAAAAATTTGAAGCTTACTACAACTTTATAAAAGTTTAAAAATGGTAGGTTATGTTTCGCTCTCTGTGTTTTTTTTCGAAGTTAGTTCATCCTTAAAATCATCAATGCGATAGTCCGTAAGAAAGTTTCCTTTTTCGATTTTCTCTTTAGAATAAAGTCGGAAATCATTTTCAGTTTTTTCTAGCATAAAATCATAAGGTCCGACGGAGGAAATTAGTTTGACAAGAACAGGCGAAATTTCCAAACAAATGAATAATCCCATAATAAAGCTGGCAGCTAGCGCGATAATTTCTGAATTTTTCCCGAGCTCATCCAATGCTTGAAGCCTTGCCGCAAATCCATTAAATCGATCTTCTATGGTTTCGGTTTTCGTTCGTTCGTTCTGTAAATTGGTGTATACTTTTGATATTTCGCTGTCCAGATAGGTGATTCGTGGGCTCATTTGTTTCTGATAATTCTCCAAATCCAATTTGCGCTGTTCTTTTAATTCAGCCTTACGTTTTGCGTTTGGGCCATATCCTTCTTTACCACTCGTTAAACCCGTTTTAGTCCCAAGTACTTCTTTTTCGAGCTCCACGGCTGCCGAATCATAAGCGGCTTGATAGACTGCAATTTGATTGGAAATTTGTTTCTTTTCGGTCTCAAATGGTGTGGATTGTTGAAGGATTCTGCTATTCATTTCGCCTTCCAACTGCTTTTTATTTCGCTGGATAATGGTGTTTAACTGTTTGTTAACCTCTTTCTCAAAAATTTTCAGTTCCAATGGTTTGGAAATGATAATACCTAAAAAAGTCGCAAGAATTAAACGCGGTATTGCCATAAGAATTTGATTCCAAACGGTTCCTGTCTTTTTCATAGACGAAACAATGTATCGATCGAGATTGAAAATCATCAAACCCCAAATGATACCGAATCCAACTGCAACCCAAAGATTATCAAAGACCGTAAATAGCGCATAACCCGCCGAAAGCGTCGCGAAAACTGCGGTGAACAAAACAATACCACCGATACCGGCAAATTTATTCCATTCGCTTGGCGTCTTTTTTAGCAAATGCATATTGGCGCCCGAACAGAGCATCATAAATTTCTGGAAGCCGTTCATCTCATGATTTACAGAAATGGGCTGTACTTTATATGTCTTCATTATTTCTCAAATTAGTTTGTAATTAGTCTGCAATAATTATGACAATGTTACGGATAGTAGTAGGTTTTGCCTAGTAAATTACTTATAAAATAATTTTACAAATAAATTTACTGAAAATCAATAAGATAGCAATTGAATTATTTTTCGTATTTTTATTTTACAAACACCTTAAACTTATATTCCGATGAAAAATTTACTTTCAATTTTCGTTTTTTCGATTTTAATTCTTTTTGTATCGTGTAAAAAAACACCATCGAATGAGATCACACAGGAATTAAAAGCAACTGCCGATTCAATTAATAAAAATACGCCTGAAGTCATTAATGATGGCGTTCGTTTGGATTTTGCTAGTGTGGATGATGAGTATACCATTCATTATCACTACACATTGACAGGTGATGATGAAAGTTTAACAAATCCTGAATATTACGAAAAGTCGAAAGATTTACTCAAGAAAGAAATGATTGATCTCATTAAAGCATCTCCCGATTTAGCGGATCTTCGAAAACAGAATGTCACTTTTAAGTATTCGTACCAAGATTTAAATAAAAAACCCGTTTTAGAATTGGTGATCATGCCGAAAGATTATAAGTAAACTATTTGATTCGATCCGGGTTTTGCTTTAGAAAGGCATCCCAACCTGAATACGATTTTTCATTCGTAATGCCCCCCGAATTGAAGTGATGACAAACCGCAACAGCCAGTCCGTCGGAAGCATCCAAATATTTTGTAGGAAATTCCTTAAGTTTTAAAAGGTTTTGTAGCATTCCTGCCACTTGCTCTTTACTGGCATTACCATTCCCCGTAATCGCCATTTTCACCTTTTTGGGCGAATATTCCGTAATCGGAATGTTGCGATACAAACTGGCGGCCATAGCAACACCTTGCGCGCGTCCTAGTTTCAGCATGGACTGCACATTTTTTCCGAAGAACGGCGCCTCTAGGGCAACCTCGTCTGGATGAAATTCATCGATTAATGAGAGTGTGCGTTCAAAAATATATTTGAGTTTGGTCTCGTGATTGGGATATTTTTTTAGTATCAGTTCATGGATGGAAACCAGCTCCATTTTCCCCTTTTGTATGGAAATAATTCCGTAGCCCATTACAGTGGTTCCTGGATCGATTCCTAAGATAATTTTTTCGGTTTCCATGATGCAAATGTAGTGTTTGTGAAATTTTAAAAAAAATGTTTTCATACCTAATAAAATAATGCATAGATTTGTAATGCATAAGAAAATTACATATGTCAAAAAATAATAAATTATATAAAGGTACACTTCAGAATATCATTTTAAAATTGCTTTCACAAGAAGTGAAAATGTATGGTTACCAAATGACGCAGCGCGCCAAAGAGCTTACAAAAGGTGAGTTGGAGATGACGGAAGGCGCATTGTATCCTTTATTGCATAAGTTAGAAGCTGACGGGTTAATTTTTTCTGAAATTCAGAATATCAATGGAAGGGATCGTAAGTATTATCTTCTTACCGAAAAAGGGATCAAAAAGCAGTGCGAACAAGAAGATGAGATGAAAAGTTATCTGTTTAACCTGAATGCTCTATTTAACTTTTAAAAACGGAAAATTTAATATTTTTCAATATCAAGATGATTATCCCAACACAGAAACAGGAAATACGCAATTATTTACTTTCAAGAAAAATACCGATAGACATTTTGTTGGAAGTGGAAGACCATTTCATATCACAGATACTGGAGACTCAAAAAACTAAAAATTTGGGTTTTAATGAAGCTTTCATAACTGTAAAAAGTGTATGGAGTGACGATTTAAGGATGAAATATAGCTTTTGGCTTCATGAGTATGCGCCGAATTTTGTCATGAAACTCATGCGCAAAGAATTTTCGCACTCTGCAAAAATTGCGATTTTATTTTCATCGCTTCTTGTGCTTTTATCAATGCTATTAGCAAGATTTAACTCATACGAGGTTTTTATGACTTCGTATTTTGTAATTAATTTGGTTGTACTCGTAGTTCCGATTTTGGTTTTGATTTTCTTAACGGTAAAACGATATGCGTTTTTCAATACCAGTTATAAATCAATGAAATACTCAATCTATCAAAAAAACTTGGTGTACATAACATTAGGATTTATATTTCAAATTGAAAAGATCATCAGCCCAGATCGAGCTGCTGAAAAGTTTATACGTTATGTATCTTCCGATTTTTTAACGCTTAATTATTTTATTTTTTTGATTTCCGTTCTGGTTCTTACCGCAGTTTCCATTTTTGGTTTTTTAAATCTAATTCGACATCAAAAAACTGTCACTCGCTTCAAAAAGCAATTTCGTACGATAAGAAATTAATTAACTGACCATTCGGGAGTTGCACTTTGTATTATGTCGCTTGCGGTCTTTATGGCTTTATGGGGTTGGAAAACTGCATTTTTGCCCAAGCCTTCATTCGCAAAATTGGATAAAATAATTACGGATGTTTTAGTTTTGGGATAATAAACATTTAGCGACGGAGCCCCTTTTATGTAACCCGAATGAAAATACGATACAGGCTCTGTTCGGCTCATCATAATCCCATAGCCATAGCCCATTTTTCCAAGGATTTGATGATTTCGTTCCGCAGTTTGTGTCTGAAATTTTTTAAGAGACTCCGCATTGATGATCTTCATTCCGTAGAGTTTTTGATTCCATAGATGCAAATCATCAATAGTCGAAAGAATGCCGCCAGCTGGA
>JAYRQH010000264.1:0-6523 GCA_041910715.1 Bergeyella sp. | reverse complement strand
CCCGAAATGCTAAAACCGACATCGGCATTGATGGGTTCCGGTCTTGGAAAGAATGTAGCGCTCATCACCGATGGCCGTTTTTCGGGAGGTACGCACGGTTTCGTTGTTGGCCATATCACTCCAGAATCGTTTGAGGGCGGCTTAATTGGCTTAGTAGAAGAGGGTGATCTTATTGAAATCGATGCAGTGAACAATACTATTAATCTATTGGTTTCGGAAGGAGAAATTATAAAACGAAAACAGCATTTTGTTCAGCCCGATTTTAAGGTAAAATCTGGTGTGCTGTACAAATACGCCAAATGTGTTGCCGACGCCTCTCAAGGATGTGTTACCGATTTATAAAGTAAACTCGCAAAATATTTTAGAAATGAATTTGATGGAAACGAAAGAAAAGAGGGAAACTTCTTCTGCAATAATACAAGAAATAAGCGGCGCAAAAGCAGTTTTGGAAGCACTTCTTGCGGAGGGAGTTACCACGGTATTTGGATATCCCGGAGGCGCAATAATGCCTATTTACGATGCCTTGTACGATTATCAAGATAAACTGAATCATATTTTGGTACGGCATGAACAGGGTGGCATTCATGCTGCGCAAGGCTTTGCAAGAACTTCTGGTAAAACGGGTGTTGTTTTTGCGACCAGTGGGCCTGGTGCTACAAATTTGGTCACCGGTCTTGCCGACGCGATGATTGATAGCAATCCCTTAGTCTGTATTACGGGGCAAGTATTTGCATCTTTGCTGGGAACGGATGCATTTCAGGAAACCGATGTCATCAATATCACAACTCCAGTTACCAAATGGAATTATCAAGTGACCGACGCGTCGGAAATTTCGGAGGCGATTGCTAAAGCATTTTATATTGCGAGTACTGGTCGACCAGGTCCTGTTCTGATCGATATTACTAAGAATGCGCAAATGCAACTTTTCAATTATGAAGGCTACAAAAAGTGTGATCACATTCGAAGTTATCGTTCCAAGCCCGAAATAAGAACCTCTTACATTGAGCAAGCTGCCGAACTCATCAATGCAGCAAAAAAACCATTAGTTCTTTTTGGTCAGGGAGTGATTTTGGGCAAAGCAGAAACCGAATTTCGTGCGTTTATCGAAAAATCTGGACTTCCGTCTGCAGCAACAGTCATGGGATTAAGCGCACTTCCAACTGACCATCCATTACATGTTGGTATGCTAGGAATGCATGGTAATTACTCACCGAATGTAATGACAAACGAGTGCGATGTCCTTATTGCAGTAGGGATGAGGTTTGATGACCGCGTTACTGGACGCTTAGATCAATACGCAAAACAAGCAAAAATAATTCATCTGGATATTGATCCTGCTGAAATTGACAAAAATGTTAAATCAACCGTGCCAGTCTGGGGAGATTGTAAAGAGACGTTACCGATGCTTAACGCTTTATTGAAACCAAATCAACACGCCGAATGGTTACAGAAATTTCGAGATTTAGAAAAAGAGGAAATTCAGGAAGTTATTGATAAGGAACTTCATCCCAACGGAGAAACTCTTACGATGGGTGAGGTGGTTAATTTAATTAATGAAATCACGAAAGGTGAGGCGGTAATTGTTACCGACGTAGGCCAGCATCAAATGGTGGCATGTCGATACGCAAAATATACCCAATCCAAATCAAGTGTAACTTCGGGTGGTCTAGGGACGATGGGGTTCGGTCTTCCCGCCGCAATTGGTGCGTGGTACGGAGCGCCCGATCGAACGGTAATTGCAATTATTGGCGATGGCGGTTTTCAGATGACCTTGCAGGAGTTAGGAACGATTATGCAATTTGGAGCTAAAGTAAAAATTCTCATCCTCAACAATCAGTTTCTAGGGATGGTTCGCCAGTGGCAGGAATTATTCAATGACAGAAGATATTCATTTGTGGATATTACCAGTCCAGATTTTGTTGCCTTAGCAAAGGCATACGGTATTGAAGGCCAAAGTGTTTCCCAGCGCGAACACCTGAAAAATGCGTTAGAAGAAATGATAAACCACGATGCTTCTTATCTCTTGGAAGTGATGGTGGGAAAAGAAAATAATGTTTTTCCCATGGTTGCTCAAGGTACATCCGTATCCGAAATCCGATTAAAATAAATGTAAAATCAAAAAAATGGATAAAAAGGAATTCACCATATCACTCTTTACGGAAAACTCAATCGGCCTTTTGGGACGTATTGCAGGAATCTTTTCGAGAAGAAAAATAAATATTGAAAGTTTAAATACTTCACCTTCGGAAGTAGATGGCATTCACCGTTTTACAATCGTAATTCATGAAGCCGAAGAGGTTGTTCGCAAGCTGTGCAGGCAAATGGAAAAGCAAATTGAAGTTCTGAAGGCATACTACAACACCGACGACGAAATCGTGTGGCAAGAGCAGGCTTTATTTAAAGTTCCAGCACATATTGTAACTGAAAAGGTCTATGTAGAAAGGCTTTTACGGCAATATGGAGCAAATGCGGTGGTGATTCGTAATGATTATATCGTCTTCGAAACCTCGGGTCATCGCGAAGAAATCGATAAGCTTACAGACGAATTAACGAAATACGAACTCATCGAATTTGTACGAAGCGCACGCATTGCCATCATTAAAAATAGCGAAGGCTTCCACAAAAAGATTTTACAATTCGAACGCAAGGAACCTTCACCAACTTTGGTTGAAAATGAATATTTAGATCAACAAGAAAAGGTATTTACTATGTAAAGAGAATAATACCAATACTAAAAAAATATATAAAGAGAAGTTAAACCTATGACAAACTATTTCAATACGCTTTCTTTGAGAGAACAACTAGAGCAACTCGGTCACGCTGAGTTTTTAGATATTTCAGAATTTTCAGATGGAGTTGATGCATTAAAAGGAAAAAAAATCGTCATCATTGGTTGTGGTGCACAAGGACTTAATCAGGGACTTAATCTACGGGATAGCGGTTTGGACGTTTCGTACGCGCTTCGTCAGGATGCTATCGACCAACAACGAGACTCTTGGAAGAGTGCCACGGGCAATCATTTCAAGGTGGGAACATTTGAAGAGCTTATTCCTCAAGCCGATTTGGTGATAAATTTAACTCCCGATAAGCAACATACTCAAGTAATTAATACAGTTTTACCTTTGATGAAGCAAGGCGCTACACTTTCATATTCACATGGTTTTAATATTGTAGAGGAAGGAATGCAGATTCGCGAAGACATTACCGTAATCATGGTAGCTCCCAAATGTCCAGGATCTGAGGTGCGTGCCGAATATCTGCGCGGATTTGGTGTTCCAACACTTATCGCGGTTCATCCAGAAAACGATCCTCAAGGAAAAGGATGGGCGGAAGCCAAGGCCTACTGTGCGGGAACGGGAGGTCATAAAGCAGGGGTCTTAAAATCGTCTTTCGTGGCGGAGGTAAAATCCGATTTAATGGGCGAGCAAACCATTTTGTGTGGTTTACTCCAAACGGGATCTATTTTATCCTTTGATAAAATGGTGGAAAAAGGAATTGATCCTGAATACGCATCCAAACTGGTTCAGTACGGTATTGAAGTGATTACAGAAGCGTTAAAACACGGCGGTGTAAGTGGTATGATGGATCGTTTGAGTAATCCGGCGAAGCTGAAAGCATTTGAGATTTCAGAGGAATTAAAAGCGATTATGCGTCCCCTTTTTCAGAAACATCAGGATGACATCATGTCGGGAGAATTTAGCAAAACCATGATGGAAGATTGGGCAAATAACGATGCCAATTTGCTCAAGTGGAGAGCCGAAACAGGGGAAACAGCTTTCGAGAAAACGCCTGCTGGAGATATGAAAATTTCAGAGCAAGACTATTTTGATAACTATACTTTGATGGTTGCTTTTATCAGGGCGGGAGTAGAGTTGGCTTTTGAGACCATGGTGGAAGCGGGTATAAAACCGGAGTCAGCGTATTACGAATCGTTACACGAAACACCACTCATCGCAAATACCATTGCACGCAAGAAATTGTTTGAAATGAATCGCGTGATTTCGGATACGGCCGAGTACGGTTGCTATTTGTTTGATCAGGCATGTAAGCCTTTGCTCACTGATTTTATGAAGAAAATAGAGGTCGATTTGGTTGGGAGAAATTTTAACGACGGCAAAGATAACTCGGTGGATAATGCACGGTTGGTGGAAGTGAATGATATTTTAAGAAATCATGAAGTTGAAGTCGTTGGTCGACGATTGCGAAAGGCCATGACAGCCATGAAGTCCATCAAAACAACCTAATTGCAAGAAACGTTCATCCATATCAAAAGTCTAAGAGTTCAGTACGGCCACAAAGTCGTGCTGGATATCTTGGATGCTCGTTTTCAAGCGGGCGAATTGTGGCTGATACGCGGCAAAAGTGGTTCTGGAAAATCAACTTTAGCACAAATTCTAGGTTCACAATCCGAAAATAAGAGAAGCGAAATTGAAGTTTCATATGCGTTAAATTCATCTTGGAATCCTGAGATTAATTTGGTCGAAAATTGGTACCAATTTCAAAATTTAGAGGGCGATCGTAATTTTTTCTATCAACAACGCTATCAAAATTACACAAAAAAAGACACCAAAACTGTAGCGGAAGAGCTTGAGTCTTTAGCAAACGAGATGCAAATTCCAAAAGTTGAAATGGAGGTACTTTTGGATGTGTTTCAGTTGAGATCCCAATGGCGAAACCAAGTATTGGAGCTTTCCAGTGGCGAGCAAAAAAAGCTGCAACTGTTGAAGGCGTTATTAAAAAAGTCTCAATTTTTGATCTTGGATCAGCCATTTTTAGGTTTGGATGTTGCGTCACGATCGCGTTTGATGCGTAAACTTGAAAATTTGGTGAATAAAGGTGTAGGTATCATCGTTTTTTCGAATGATGAAATTTTCACTGCAATTCCAGTTTATGAAGTTGAGCTTGTAGAGGGAAATTTAATACCGATCCATCGTTCCAAACAAAAATCTGAAATCAACGTAGTGAGAAAGCCACTTCCTACTTTTTTGAAAGTGGAAAATTTAGAAAAACAAAAAATAGTTGATTTAAAAAATAGTACCATTCGTTATGGTGAAAAAGTAGTTTTGAATCAGGTCGATTGGACGATTTATTCGGGCGAGCAATGGCTTTTAAAAGGCCCAAATGGTTCTGGTAAATCAACGTTGTTGAGTTTAATAACTGCCGATCATCCACAATCGTATGCCAATGCTATTGAGCTTTTTGGCAACAAACGGGGAAGTGGCGAAAGCATCTGGGACATTAAAGAAAAAATTGGACTGATTTCTCCCGAACTTCAATGGTATTTTGATGAAGAATTGTCGGTGTCTGATGCGATTGCGAGCGGTTTTTTCGGAAGTATTGCTGTCTTGAAAAAGCTTAGTTATGTTCAAAATCAACAGTTGAACGAAATTCTGAACTACTTTGATTTGCAAGACATCCGAAATATAAAACTGAAAAGCCTCTCTCGGGGGCAACAACGAATGGTGCTTATCGCAAGAACTTTAGTAAAAAGACCATTGCTGCTTATTTTCGATGAGCCATGTCAAGGTTTAGATGAAACTCAGATTCAGCTAATCCTTAATTTGGTTGATGATTTAATAGCAGCGGGACAGACACTTATTTATGTAGGTCATTTTGAGAGTCAGCTTCCCAAGAACGCAACACATAAACTAGAACTTAAGCATGGAAAAATAGTTTCAAATGAAAAGCTAAGACGAATACAAAGAATCTAAACGTACTGGTGTGCGAGATTAAGAATGTAAAAACAAAATGAAAGAATTAGTTACGGATATAAGCATTGAGCAGATTAAGAAAGCTCAAGAAAACATAGAAAAAGTCGTGGTAAAAACGCCACTGCAACACAACCATCGCTTATCCAAAATTTTTGGTGCGACAATTTTATTAAAAAGAGAAGATTTGCAGCCTGTACGTTCCTATAAATTGCGGGGCGCATACCATAAAATAAAATCGGCAATGCACGAAGGAAAAACAAGTCGTGGCGTGGTTTGTGCGAGTGCTGGAAATCATGCTCAAGGAGTAGCTTTAGCGTGCAATGATCTGAAAATTCATGGCGTCATCTTTATGCCCATCACCACTCCGAATCAAAAGTTAGAGCAAGTAAAAATGTTTGGCGGGGATTACGTAGATATTCAACTTGTCGGCGATACCTTTGACGCTTCTAAACATGCCGCAATGAAGTATTGCTTACAACAGGATGCTGAGTTTATACACCCATTCGAAGATCTCCAAATAATCGAAGGACAAGCGACCGTCGCTTTAGAAATTTTAGAGCAAGCTAACGAACCCATAGATTACGTTTTTGTTCCTGTAGGCGGTGGCGGATTGGCGTCTGGGATGGTAACGGTTTTCTCACAATTGTCTCCAAAAACAAAAATTATTGCTGTGGAGCCAAAAGGTGCTTCATCCATGCGTGAGGCGCTGAAAAAGGGTTTTAATATTGAGTTGGCAGAGATTGATAAATTTGTGGATGGAGCTGCTGTAAAACAAGTAGGCGCACTTAATTTTGAAATTTGCAAAGACTTTT
>JAYRQH010000263.1:0-3240 GCA_041910715.1 Bergeyella sp. | reverse complement strand
TTTATTTACTTTATTAGAGAATTAATAGCATTTGATGAAGTCATTCTATATTGAATTGATTCTATTACGGATTTCCGCAGATTTTGCATATACCGATTTCCTTAAATATTGAATTTTCCCAACAGGTTGAAGTTCCTCAATATTATCAAATGGATTAAATGATTTATTTTCTAAATCCAAACCATGTTCTTCCAAAACATCTAAACATTCTAGCACGCCAAAATGTTTAAACTCGCCACCTTTCCACTCTTTTGTCAGCATGTTAATGGGTTGTTCCTTTTCATTGTATGCCAGCTGATAAAAAATGTCGTACTGCAATTTTTCTTGCTGAAGATATGTTTTCACATTTTCATGAATGGACTCACTTACCTTAAATTCAGGCTCGAAAACCTTAGGAACCAACTTTAATTTAATCATCTTACTTCCTAATCGATACACACCAACAGAATAGTAACTTCGTGCTAAAATAAAATGATCAAAATTTTTGATCCACGTCTTTACCGCTTTGAAAAATGAAAGATTCATCATTTCAAAAAGCATTGGCGACGCCGTTGAAATAATTCCCAAGACTTTAAACGGCTTTAGTAAGAATGAACTCGTGAAAAATTGGTTAATTTTAATAAATAACTTCAAGAATCCTTTCACCGAATCTGTAGGAAAAACTGGAAAATTAACCAAAGGAATATTAACCTCCTTGGATTCTGTATATCTAATCTTCAAAGCAAAACCAAATATAGGAAATTGCTTATCCGATTTTGCTACTTTAAGATTTGCATGCGAGAACCGAATTAAAGTGTCATAAGATTCGCTAGTAAAAATTTCTGTTACGTCTTTCTCATTTGATGGAATAAATTTGGCTCGAACGTACGCATACGTTTTGGCATGGGCATTCCGTGTTGCATAACGTACATCACTTATATTTTCTGATTTTTTAACAAAATTTTTGACGAAAGTCAAAGCCTTTTGTAACAAGGTTTCCTCTTCCGCCGAAAGTTGATTGTATTTTGGGTGATATGTTAATGGTATACTCACTAAACATCAAGTTTACCTTCAACACCACCATCTTCAATAGAACTTCCTGTAACCGCAGCAAAAATCATTTTAGACATTGCGATGAGTTTATTCTCTTTTGTTTCGTAATAATAACCATCGTTTGGAGAAACTTTAATTACACTTACATTCGGGTCGTCTTTTCCATCGAACCAGGCATTGGCAAAATTCGTCCAATACTTTTCAATAAGTGCTTTGTCTTGCGAAATAGTCGCCTTTCCCTTAACGAAAATATACTCATATTTTGAGTTATTGATAAAATAAAGCTCTACATGAGAATCATTTTTAATGTCCTGATTTTTGTCACTGTTTACATCGCTCAAAAACCAAAGATTTCCTTGCTCATCTACCTCCTGCAAAGCCATGGGGCGACTTTTGGTCTCGTTATTCACGTTCGTAGAGAAGAAACATGTTCCTGCAGATCCTGCGATGTCTTTAATTTTTTCGATTGCTGTGTTGCCGCTTAGATTTTCGTGCGGTGATTGTGCGTTTGCCATAATATTTTGTATTTGATTGTAACAAAAAATACAAGTTCTATGCCCTGAAAATTAAGATTCAACAATTATTGAATGAATAATGAAATCTTGTAAACATAATCTAAAATAACGAAAATTGATACAATTTGTATCAATGAAATACATCAAAAATGGTACATTTTTAGTTATATTTACAGTAAGAAAAATGGTTGATGGATAGAATACAGGAGAAATTAATGATACTTGCTGATGCTGCTAAATACGATGTAAGTTGCAGTTCCAGTGGCAGCAAGCGGAAAAATACGGGTGGGATTGGTGATGCATCCCGATCTGGAATTTGTCATACCTACACCGAGGATGGACGTTGCGTTTCTTTACTGAAAATTTTGTTGACGAACCATTGTATTTATGACTGCGCTTTTTGTGTGAGCCGCAAAAGCAATGATGTAAAGAGAGCTGCATTTACCGTTGATGAAGTGGTAGAATTGACGATGAATTTTTACAGACGCAATTATATCGAAGGGCTCTTTTTGAGTTCCGGAATTTTCAAAAATGCGGATTACACGATGGAGCGATTGATGAGCATTGTAAAAAAACTGCGTGTTGAAGAACGATATAACGGTTATATTCATCTTAAAACAATTCCTGGTGCGAGTGAAGAATTAATCAAGGAAGCGGGTTTGTATGTTGACCGAATGAGCATAAATCTCGAAATGCCTACTGAAGCCGGATTGAAAATGGTTGCTCCCGAAAAAAGTCATGATAGTGTACGAAAACCATTGGCTTTCGTGCAAAATCAAATTCAGGAATTGAAGTCAGAGTCAAAATTAATAAAATGTAAACCACTTTTTGTGCCTGCGGGTCAAAGTACACAAATGGTAATTGGTGCAACGCCGGAAAATGATTTCGAAATCATGAGTGTCGCGAATGAATTTTATCAGAATTACAAACTCAAAAGAGTCTATTACAGTGGTTATATTCCCATCAACAATGAAAATTCTCTTTTGCCGCAAATAGGCACACAACCGCCTTTAATTCGGGAAAATAGATTGTATCAGACCGATTGGTTATTGCGTTTTTATGATTTTAGACTTGATGAAATTTTAAATCCTAACTTCACGCAGCTGGATATGGATATTGATCCAAAATTAGGATGGGCACTCCGAAATCCACATTTTTTTCCTGTTGATATTAATACCGCAAGTTATCAGGAAATCATTCGAATTCCTGGTGTGGGAAGAAAGTCGGCAATGAAAATGATTCAGAGTAGAAAATTTGGACGCTTGCATGAATATCAGGTAAAAAAAATGGGTATAAGTTTTAACCGTGCACAGTATTTTATGACGTGTGCTGATACCAGAACACGACTCGGTGAATTGGCACCTTTGAAAATAAAATCCATCATTACTTCAACTTCAAAAAGCAAGTATAAATCGATGGTGCCAAGTAATCAACTAAGTTTGTTTTAATAAAAAAAGGATATTCAATGGAACATCCTTTTTAGTATTTATTTATAAAGCAGAATTTTAATTTTTGTTTCCACCCATAAATTTTGAGACAAGCCAAATAACCAAGGCGACTCCGCCGAAGATGAGAATAAATGCCCACCACATTCCGGCCTTAAAAATAGTGTTTACCGCTTCGCAACTAGTAAGTAGTGATAAAGCAAAAATGGCTAAAAAAATTGGAAATACTTTTTTCATTGTATAGGATT
>JAYRQH010000262.1:0-2652 GCA_041910715.1 Bergeyella sp. | reverse complement strand
GGACTTTTCCTCCGAAAGCGATGGTTAATAAATAGCTTTCAGTAAGGTCTCCTGACTTTCAATTAAGCTACACCTTCTCGTTTGGTAACAATGGTATTCGTAGCAAAACTTCATTCGAAGCAAGTTGATTTACAGTTGCGGGGACAGTTCGCGATTTGCACACGATTCCCTTTTCTGAAAGGCACGCAAAAGTACAAAAAACAACGAAAATACGCCAATATACTTACAAATAGGAAGCATCAAATGAAAATGGAAGTAAATCGCGAATCGATTGCGTTTTGATGATCTCGCCCTCTACCGAAGTGAAGAAGAGTTCGATCGTACTGTTTTGTTTAGATTCGTATTCTAAAATAGATTGTCGGCAAGCCCCACACGGTGGAATGGGTATGGCTTCAGGGTTAACTTTCGCTCCTCCAATCACAAAAATTTTCTTAATTGACACGTCGGGAAAGTTAGACGCGGCCCAAAAAAGTGCCGATCGTTCTGCACATAGACCCGAGGGATAAGCTGCATTTTCCTGATTGTTAGCAACAATAATCTGCCCATCTTCTAAAAGCATCGCACAACCCACGTGAAACTGAGAATAAGGAGCATACGCTTTTGCACGAGACGCTAACGCTGCATCAAAAAGTTGCTGATCATCATCCGCAAGGGCTTCCTTATTCGGAAAAACAGTGTATTGAATTTTAAATTCTTTCTCCATACATCAAAAAGGGCATTAAAGATAGTAAAATTCCGTTAGTAGCATCATTTCAAGTCTAAATTTTTAGTAAAATTTCACTGAAATCCAACAAAACAAAAAATAAATTTTATAGTATAAAAAAAAGTACTATTATTGTTATCAAAGAAATACAAATGGCTCTTGAAGACTTCATGATTCCTTGCCTAAACAAAAAAATATTTGGCGTAGATTGTTTTGGCTGTGGCACGCAGCGAGCTCTTGCTTTGGTTTTTGAAGGAAAGTTTGCAGAAGCCTTTCATATGTTTCCCGAGGTATACACCATGATTTTGTTTGTGATGATGGCCGGAATTAATTTCATCGATCGTAGAAGAAATTACTCAACTATTTTAATTACGTTAGCCATTGTTAATACCATCATCATGGTAGTTTCTTATTTTTACAAACACCATTTTTCTTAAAAATAAATACAAATATTAAAATTAGAAAATTATGAATCCACAAAAATTACCCAATGCGACCACGGTCTTAATTTTAGGAATTGTTTCCATTGTAACCTGTTGTTGCTATGGTATTCCGAGTTTGATCACTGGCTTTATCGCGCTTAATCTTGCGAAAAAAGACGAAGCTTTATATCTAGCAAACCCACAAATGTATTCCGACTACAACAACCTAAAAACAGGTAAAACATTAGCATACGTCGGTATCGTATTAGGTGTATTGTATTTAGTGTATATGATCTTCTTAATTGCTACGGTTGGTTTCGACGCAATGACGGATCCGGCATTAATGCAAGAACGAATTAATGACATGTTAGGCAAATAAAAACTATCAAAAAATAAAAAACTCCTGAAATTCAGGAGTTTTTTTATTTAAAATTTTCGAACCGCTTCGAGCGTTTTATCGATTTCCGTTTCCTTGATGCAATCGGAAATAAACCACGTTTCGTATCCGCTTGGCGGAAGGTATATTCCATTGTCTAACAATGTATGGAAAAATTTATTGAACATCTCATGATTCGCTGCGGCAGCATCATCAAAGTTTCTCACATTTTCCGTATCAAAAAATACCGACATCATCGAACCTTGACGATTTATGACGTGTTGAATTCCTTTTTCTGCAAGAATTTTTGAAATCTCTACATCCAATCTTTCTGTCGCTGCATTAATTCGTTGATACATTGCCATATCATTCAAAATCAAATTAAGCGTTGTTAGTCCACCACGCATTGCTAAAGGATTCCCACTTAAAGTTCCCGCTTGATACACACCACCATTTGGAGCTAAATGATTCATAATTTCATCCCGTGCTGCAAAAGCGCCCACAGGCATTCCTCCACCGATTACTTTTCCGTATGTGGTAATATCGGCCTGTATATTGAATACTTCCTGCGCACCGCCAAAGGCCAAACGAAAGCCTGTCATCACCTCATCAAAAATTAGCAATGCTCCATATTGGTCGCAAACGGATCTTAAATTCTGTAGAAAATCAGCGTCTGGGAGCACGCAGCCCATATTTCCTGCGACAGGCTCAATAATTATTGCCGCAATCTCCTCTGGATTTTGCGTAAATATTGCACGCACTTGCTCAATGTCGTTATAGCGGGCTAAAATCGTATCTTTAGCTGTTCCTGCCGTTACCCCGGGCGAATTTGAATTTCCAAAAGTCGCTGCACCACTTCCGGCCTTGATTAAAAAAGAATCGGAGTGACCGTGGTAGCAGCCTTCAAACTTAATAATCTTGTCGCGTTTTGTAAAACCTCGTGCTAAACGGACTGCGGACATACACGCTTCTGTTCCTGAAGACACCATCCGGATTTGATCAATATTTGGAACATTCTCGATTACTGTTTTTGCAATTTCGGTTTCTAGTGCCGTGGGCGCACCAAACGAAAAACCTAATTCGGCTTGCTTCTGGATGGCCGTTAAAACTTCGGGGTGTGTATGCCCCAAGATTGCTGGCCCCCAAGAATT
>JAYRQH010000261.1:0-7013 GCA_041910715.1 Bergeyella sp. | reverse complement strand
TGTCGATAAGAGTCTTTAGCTCGGGATAATCCTGGTCTATTTCTTTTCCTACTTTGCGGAGAACAGGGTCTCCGAATGCTCTAATGGGTAATATCATCGTTGCTTCTGTTCCAAATAGTTTTGTAAAATGATTGTGGCACTTACCTTGTCAATAAGCCCCTTTTGCTTGCGTTGTTTTTTGTTTTTACCACTTTGACTTATAAAAAAAGAAGCCATTTTTGAAGTAAAACGTTCATCAAAACGAACTACGGGAATGGCAGGGAATTGCTTCTCAAATTCGGCAATAAACATCAAAATATCCTCTTCTACTGCCGACATGTTCCCACGCAAATCCGTAGGTTGCCCTACGACCAATGTTTCGACCTTATTTAACTGAAAATAGGTTTTCAAAAAATCAAAGATTTGCGGTGTTTTCACCGTCTCCAACCCACTTGCAATAATTTGCATATTATCCGTCGCAGCAATACCACAACGTGCTTTTCCATAATCTACTGCAAGTATTTGTGCCATAGCCTGCAAATTTAATAAAATTATGCCAACCTACAGAATATAGAAAAAACTTATGTAATGTTTCGTAAGTAAAAAAAGGACTGTAATAAATAGTGATGACTTAAGTTCCTGATTTCATAAGCGATTTATCCACAAAAATGAAAAATTAATTACGATGATAATTTGTTGATAATAAAATAGATAAAACAAAACTAGGCAGCTAATCGATTTACTCTTGTGTAAAACTAATTTTTAATAATTAAAATAAAAATAGAACTTTTGTAAAGCAATTACGTTTTAGTACTATGAAAACACTGATTCTTGTGCGCCACGCAAAAAGTGATTGGACACACGATGTTCCTGATTTTGATCGTCCACTCAATGAGCGAGGACATCAAACCGCACCCAAAATGGCCAAATTTCTTCTTGATAATTCTGTGGCTATTGACCAATTTATCAGCAGCCCAGCAAAACGGGCATTAACAACGTGTCGGTATTTTGCAGAGACGTACGGAAACCCTAAAATTAAAAAAGTAGAAGATCTGTATGAACCTCACCAAGAGGACTTCCTGGAAACAATCTTCAATGCGGACAGCAACCTGCAATCGATTGCATTGTTTTCGCATAATCCAGGGATATCCGAATTTGCTTCTTCTTTAACCACCAATATGCTGGAATTTAGCACCTGCGCTGTTGCTATTTTTGATGTGGATTGCGATGAGTGGTCTGAATTTGAAGGCGCTAACAAAAAGCTTCGAGCATTTTATAAGCCCAAAGAAGTTTTACAGATCTAAAAAAGCGACGTATCCGTCGCATTTTTTATTCATTGTTTTTATTTTACTTTTTTTCTTTTACACGTCTAAGATCCAAATCATCAAAATCAAAACTGAAATCCGTGATATCCGAAATCGCCTTTATCGTTGCACTTTGGGCGATACCTTTTTCGTCATACGTAAAGGTAATAAAAGCGTCGGCATCGTAACTGCGATCATCCCACTTGATGATAAACGAATTGTTGGTATAAGGCAACAAGGTTCCTGTCAACCTTGGTGAATTTTCGCAACGAACACGAACACTACTTCCCGTTTTTGTAATATAAACATCACCAAACCAAGCATCCCGATACGTTCCTAAAAATTGTTCTTCCCCAGGCTGCAGTGCTTTATTTTTCGAAAATTCAGCCGATTTTGCAAACAGTTCTTTCTTTGCTTTATCTACATCAGCATGGTATTTTGACATTCGATCGCCATACGTTTTTAGCCAATTGCGATCTTCAATCCCCAAATAGGAATCTTTAATGGTATTCGTAATGGTATTGAATGCTGCGCCTGACTGCTGATTTGTTAGTACAACAATACCTAATTTGAGATCTGGAATCAATGTGAATTGGGTGACCGTTCCTATCAATCCACCCGTGTGCTGAATCTGACGGTGTCCTTTTACATCGGAAATGAACCAACCAAGACCATAGCCATAAAAATTGGAGTCATACGGATTTTTTAAAGCAATGGGTGCAGGTTGTTGTATTTGCCACAATTGCTGAATTTGAGAATCGGAAACTAATTTCTTTCCATCCTTTGTAGTAAATCCGTTCATTAAACAGTTCGCCCATAACATCATATCATCCACATTCGACATAATACCACCGGCAGCATTCGCTGTCTCGTTCCAGTCATGAGGAACTGCAACTGCTTTTCCATCAACGGGAGCATGTGCGTCGATGATATTTGATGCTTTTGAAGCTACTGCCCGATTATAAGAGCCAAAACTGGATTTCATTCCTACAGGCTTTAAAATTCGCTGCTCAATAAACTCAGCCCAAGTCAGTCCAGAAACTCTATGAATCACCTCGCCAGCTACGATATACATGATATTGTTATAATCTAATTTTTCTCGAAAACCATTTTCTGGTTTCAGGTATCGAACGTGATGCACGATATCATTTACAGAAAATTTACCACCTTCTGGGAAAAACATGAGGTCGCCCTGCCCCAATCCCAAACCAGCACGATGCGTTACTAAATCCTTAATTGTGACCTGACTGGAAACATAGGGATCATACATTTGAAATTCAGGGATATGTTTTGATACGGGATCATTCCAGTGTATTTTGCCTTCATCGGCCAACATCGCTAAAGCTACACACGTGAAACCTTTTGAGTTAGAAGCAATCCCGACCAAGGTTTCATCATTCATCGCTTGATTTGTCTTCAGAGATCGTTTTCCGAAACCTTTAGCATAGATCGTTTTTCCGTCCTTGATAACGCCCACCGAAATTCCAGGAACGTCAAAAGTTTTTAATGTATTCTGAATGAGTTCATCCATTTTTTTCTCTTCAACTTGCGCGTAGGTAGAAGCAATGGTGAACGCAAAACACGTCAGCGTAAATATCTTTTTCATTCTTCAGATTTATTTTCTCAAAGGTAATGAAATCCGTAACTTTGAAGAAATATAGAAAGTAAATGGAATCGAAAAAAGAATTTTTCTTAGAATGCTATAAGTTAGGCATCATTAAGTTTGGGAGGTTTACTCTTAAAAGTGGAATAGAAAGTCCGTTTTATGTTGATTTGAGACCTTTAGCATCCGATCCGAAAATTTTAAAAAGTCTGGCAAATTATCTTTTGGATATGCTGCCTCTAGACAATTTCGATCTTATTTGTGGAGTTCCTTATGCTGCCTTACCGATGGCTACCGCGATGTCGTTAGAAAGCTATATACCGCTTATTATCAAACGCAAGGAAGCGAAAGACTATGGTACTAAGAAAATGATTGAAGGTATCTATCAAAAAGGACAAAATTGCTTATTGGTCGAGGATGTAATCACCTCGGGAAAGTCACTTGTCGAAACCATTGCCGAAGTAGAGCAGGAAGACATTAAAGTCTCCGATATAGTGGTTGTTTTAGATCGTGAGCAAGGCGGAAAGCAACTTCTGGAAAGCAAAGGATTCCACGTTCATACCTTATTTACCATCTCGGAGGTTTGTGAAATTCTAAAAGATGAAAATGAGCTTAACGCCGATGACATCCAACGCATCAAAGATTTCTTAGCCGGCAACAAGGTGCAGTTTGAGACAAAAAAAAGACCCACATACGAGCAAAAATTAGAACTATGCCAACATTCGGTAGCGAAAAAAATTCTTGATATAACGATTCAGAAAAAATCAAACCTCATCGCTTCGGCTGACGTGCTAACCACTCAAGAGCTGTTGTCATTTGCAGAAAAAGTAGGACCTCACATTGTAGCACTTAAAACACATATCGATATTATTACTGATTTTGATTTTGACGAAACCATCATTACACTTCGTGATATCGCCGAAAAGCACAATTTTCTTCTTATGGAAGACCGTAAGTTTGCTGATATCGGAAGTACCCAAGAACTGCAATATTCCTATGGAATGTATAAAATCTCGTCTTGGGCAGACCTCATTACAACTCAAGTAATTGGGGGTTACCAATCGTTGGACTTTTTCCTAAATTCGGGCGTCGTAGCGATTCTCAGTATGTCTTCGAAAGGCACTTTAACAGATCATCATTATTTTGAGCAGGCCTTGCCTATCGCGCAATCGCATCCAAGCATTATTGGCGGGGTATCCCAAAAGCCCGTAACCGAAGATTTGCTATTGTTTACCCCAGGTGTAAGTTTAGAGTCTGGTGATGATGGTAAAGGCCAACTATACAATACGCCAGAGCATGTATTCACCAATTTAGGAACTGACTTCATGATTGTAGGGAGAGGTATTTATAAAGCTGAAGATGCAGAAAAAGCAGCAGTAGAATACAAAATTGCAGGTTGGGAAGCGTATTTAAATTCGTTAAACTAATCTTCCAACTGATAAAATCGTTTAATTGCTGTGGGCTTAAAATGATACTTAGCGGTATAAGTAACAGGCGCATGTACATCCAACTCATACCACGGAGAATTTCGTGATCTAGGATTTTTAATAATATGAATATCCTGAGCAGGCATAAAACTTTCGGCAAGAAGATATAACTTCTTGCCATTTTTATTTTTGCTTATACCGACAATAAAAACACAATGTCCAGGACTACCTGGAGTAATTAACAGATCACCCACTCGAATGTCGGCATTGTTTTTCACCAAACGACTCTCCCGATCGAGCGAAATGGTTCCAGCATACTGAAAAACCAAATTCAGATACCGACGAAAATTTTGATAGGAATCATCGTATTTCGCCTTTTGAAAAAATCGAACACGCTCGCCATCTTCCTGAGTTCGCATTCCTTTTTTGAAATCATTCCAAGACATCGATTGTCCGCTTGTAAATTGAAATTTTATTTCGTCATATCGCTTTTCTTTCCACAAATACTCCGCATATAAACGAATCCAGGCATCCGCACATTGCTGCAAATCCTGATTTCCCACATCCATGCTTAATATTGCAGCGTGAAAATTCTGATTCGAGATAGGTTGATTGGTGTAATCTCGTAGAGGAAAATCCGTTGGAAGTAAATTTTGATGAACTAAAAACTCGGCAAACGTGCCCACCTTCTCATTTTGCCACTCGTATCCTTTTGGCGGAATAAAACGATTTCGTATCGTGGATTCCTCCATATTGTGAGCTATCAAGCGCACTTGCTCTTCCACCTGACCCGAAACCGTGTGAACTGTGAATAGTAAAAAAAAGAAAAGTAAAACTGTCCGCAATACAATGAATTTATTCAAAATTAGGCAAAATATCGAAATGACTTTCTTTACTTCGACAATCATTATGGGATTTCAAGTATATTTGAAGATTGTATGGCAAAAATGAGAGGTTTGGTCGGTCTATTTTTTATAGGGTGTTTTTTTGGAAACGCTCAAACCGACAGTATCTACATTCATACAACGTTAGAAGAGGACCTAAGAACGCTGCGCATTCACCAGAAAATGCGCTATACCAATCCGTTTGATGCACCGATAAGTGAAGTTAAGCTTCTCAATTGGGTTTCATCCTACCAAAAACAGGGAACGCCACTCGCTACACGAAAACTTGAAGATCGTAAAAAAGACCTCTACTTTTCAAAAACGAAAGATTTAGGAAAGCTCGTTAACCTTGAAGTGAATTCAGATCCTTTTTTTGGTAATTTAAAGGATGAAAATTTAAAAATTCCTTTAAAGGAAACACTTGAGCCAGGAAAATCTATAGATCTCGATTTAACGTATTCTTTAGTTTTACCAAAGTCAACTTTTACTGGGTACGGTTATGATGAGTCAAAAGTCTTACTAAAGTACTTCTTTGTAGTTCCGAACCAGTTTGAGAAAAACCATCCCGAAAATCAATATTATCTTGATATTGAAGAAAAACCTTCAGGCCGACGATTTTGGAGTATTGACATGACACTTCCCTCCATGTACACTTCAGAATCAAACCTTCCAAAAACAAACTCAACTCATTTTGAAGGTACGCTAAACACCGAGCCATTTTTCTACATTTCGCTCATCGAAAACGATCGGATGATAGCTAAAATTGACGACACAGAACTTCCTATTCATTTTGGTTATCCTTTGACACCCCAAGAAAAATCACACTTGGAGTTTTATCTACCGTTACAGCTAAAATTCATCAAAAAAAACCTCGGCTTCTTACCAGAAAAGCTCTTTATTACAAAAAAATTTAAAGACAAGAATGATTTTTTTGGCAACGATGATATTAAATTTTGGAAATTTAGATTCCCGATGTTTTCGGAGGCAGAAAATAGTGATCTAGATTACTTCAGCATCATTTCGTCTGCTGTTGTTGATGCCAGTTTTGCAAACTATAAAAAAGACCAACACTGGATTCAGAATGGCATAAAAACCTTTCTTGAGAAGGAATATTTAGAGCTTTTTTATAATGACCGCAATCTATTAGGAGATCTACCAGAAAATGTAAAAGTACTGGGGATCCGTCCACTTAAAATCTCGCACGCTTCAAAATTGAATCTGCTTGATCGCTATGGCATCACCTATCAGTATATGGCATCGCAAAATTTGGATCAAAAAATTGGCGAAGACTTTCCTAAGCTGAGTAATTTTAATGAAATGGCAATTAGCCAATTCGAAACGGGAATGCTGTTTTCAAATATTTCCCAAGAACTGGGAGAAAATCGATTTCAGTCATTCTTAAAGAACTTTATCGGTAAACATAAAGATGGCTTTACAAACGAAGAATTTCTAAACGAGCTCGCAACTATTTCTGATCAAAAGAGCGGTTTTTTGAAACCTATTATAGAAGAACGAAAACATCTTAATTTCAAATTAAAAAATTTCAAAAACCTTCCCGATGGAACTTTAGAATTACGTGTTTCACGAAATACTCCACATGCTATTCCTTTTCGCATCACAACGGAAAGTCCTGCTGAAAACAATGAATTCTGGTTTGATAGCCTAGAAAATCAAAAGCATACCGTAGTAAAAGTACCCAATAATGAGGTTAAAAAAATAATCGTTAATGATAATTATTCATTTCCTGAAAAAAAATTAGGCGATAACTACCTTTATAGTTCTGGATTGTTTTCGAATATGAAAAAAATAAAATTCA
>JAYRQH010000260.1:0-2708 GCA_041910715.1 Bergeyella sp. | reverse complement strand
TTATCATTTTTTATCTGTTCATATGCTAATGAGACATATTCGGGATTAATCTGCGTATTTTCTTTTGGAAGTTGATAAACAGCCGTTATCACATAGTTTTTCCCATCGATTGTTAGAGATTCGCCAGCAACATTGGTACGGCCAAAAAGATTAGTTGCCGCCTTGTCCGACAGGGCAATCGAAGATTCATTTTTTAAGGCATTTTCGTAATTTCCAGAAACCAGCTTGAAGGGAAAAAAAGTGAAAAAATCTTCCGAAACCTGAAAACCACCATCTTGATAAGTCGACTTTCCATTAGCAACCATTTTTGTGGCGTATCCTGCTCCATTTAATAACACAAATTGGCTGATTTCAGGTATTTTTTTCAAGGCCGTTTCGGCCATTGGATAGGAAATGTTGTTACCGTATGATTTTTCAGAATTAAAATAGGCTTGAAATGAGTAAATTTGGTCTTTCTTTGGGTTCCATTTTTCGTAGGATTCTTCGTCATTCCAATGTAAAAGAATTAGCATAAACCCCGTTAATCCAATCGTTAATCCGAACAAATTAATAACCGTAGAAAGCCAATTTTTTTTATAATTGATGAACGCTATTTTGAGCCAGTTTTGTACCATAGTTTTTTTAATTTTTTGTAAAAGGTCATACTTAAACATCTAAATAGAAGAGGATAAATCTGATTTTTGAAAAATATCTCTACGCTGAGACGCCAATTCTTCCCGGAAAATTTCACCGTCCTTCATATTCACAATTCGTGATGCAAATCCGGCATCATACGACGAGTGCGTAACCATGACAATGGTAGAACCTTCGCGATGAAGCTCAGCAAGCAAATTCATTACTTCATTCCCGTTGGATGAATCTAAATTCCCTGTCGGCTCATCTGCTAAAATGAGTTTGGGTTTGGTTACTAAAGCTCGAGCAACTGCAGCCCGCTGTTGCTGGCCACCGGAAAGCTGTTGTGGATAATGCTTTGCACGATGACTGATGTTTATTTTGTCCATAATCTCCTCTACTCTTTTCTTTCGTTCAGACGAGGAAACTCCGTTATAGATCAAGGGAAGTTCAATATTTTCATAAACCGTTAATTCATCAATCAAGTTGAAATTCTGAAATATAAAGCCAATATTCCTCTTTCGTAAATCGGATTTTTTCTTCTCCGAAGAGCCAACGGTTTCATGATCTAAAAAAATGTATGATCCGGAAGTTGCATCATCGAGAAGCCCAAGAATATTTAATAGTGTTGATTTTCCGCAACCTGAAGGCCCCATTATTGCGACAAATTCGCCAGGTTGAACATTAAAACTCACATTGTGTAATGCAGAAGTTTGTACTTCCTCGGTGGTGTATATTTTCGATAATTGTTTTGTTGTAATCATAATCAGTATATATATTAGATTGCTCTTTAATTACTTAATATTAATGTTCTTATAAGTAAGTGTACGAAAAGATTGTAGGAGAATTTGCAGTTTATTTCGTTTTGAACCGTACTACATAGTTTTGCAACGGATAACCGTCTAGGGATTCAAATTTGTTGCCTACTAATACAAATTCATATTCGGTATTGGGTTTCATTCCTAATTCAATTTTAATAGCCCAATTATTATCGATAAAAACCGGTCTACTTTTGATAGGAACTCCTTCCCTTCCTAAGCTTCCTATGTTAATTGACATTTGATTTCCGACTAATTCCCGATCAAAATAAATTATCATCTCCTTCACATTGGGATCAACATCATTTCTACCGTTAATATCCGGCGAGACCGACTTTACTTTCGGAAGTTTCGCTTGATATACACCAAGCATTTTATGTACATCCATCGCTACCAGCTGAAAAAAGGAAACAATGTTTGGATAAAACGACTCTAAGCTTGGGTATTCCTTTCGATTTTTTTGATAATACTCCAAAAGTTCAACGAGTTGTGGTGTCCAAACAAAACTCCGTTTCAATTGTTCTTTCATTTCGGCTTTAATCTCTTTGTCGGAAAAATGATTTTCTTTCATATAAACAATCACAGCCGCACGAACAATTGATTCATTTATTAGCGTCTTCCAATCGCCGTAAGCCTGTTCTTTCATGGGTTGCCGCACAGCATCCAAAATTTTCGTGGCCGGTTGTTCCAATTTCCTCTCGTATATTGGATTTTCCAATACATAATTAACAAACGAGTGGTTGAATTCATGTATCAGTGTCGGAGCATACGCACTGCTGTAGGTCATTGTTCTGCCATCAAACGTACCACCGCTCACAATTGCATACACTTCATCTCTTTTATTTTCGTGGGTCACACGCGGACCGTAATTTCCGCCGCCGTTACCGTAACCAATAACTACTTTATAATCTTCATTAGGTGATTTACCATAAAATCTTGGATACCAATCTTGATTTAATTTCACCAAAACCGAATCAGCAAATGCTTTGGATGCTTGTTGATAGTCTTTCTGATGGTTTTTGTAAAAATCATGAAACTTGCTCTTTTGATAATATTCGTTTAGGTTTTTTAGAAATTCTGGAAGTTTCTCCCTTTTCCAGCGTTTGTCTAAAGAAGTTCGTTTCGGGTCTACCAAACTCCATTTTCCGTTTTTCATTTGAAGATGAACGGCCATCGAAATTACCGCATCATAACCCAACCCATCGTCATAACGATCTTTTTTAAGTTGGCTCAAGAATTTTGATTCTTTAAATGGTGCAAAATACTTTTCAATATCTT
>JAYRQH010000259.1:0-2005 GCA_041910715.1 Bergeyella sp. | reverse complement strand
TCTGCAAGAAAGTACCGTCCACAAGAGTTTGACACTGTTGTTGGGCAGTCGCATATTACAGATACGTTGGAACATGCAATTGACTCCAATCAAATTGCTCAAGCCCTTCTATTTTGCGGTCCTCGTGGTGTTGGAAAGACAACTTGTGCACGTATATTAGCCCGAAAAATTAATGAAAAAGACGGTTCAACGTCTGATGATGGTTTCGCTTACAATATCTATGAGTTAGATGCCGCTTCCAATAACTCCGTTGAGGATATTCGGAATCTCACCGACCAGGTGCGCTACGCGCCGCAAGTGGGAAAATACAAAGTGTATATCATCGACGAGGTTCATATGCTTTCTACATCGGCATTCAACGCCTTTCTAAAAACTTTAGAAGAACCACCTGCGCATGCTATTTTTATATTAGCAACGACTGAAAAACATAAGATTATTCCTACGATTTTGTCGCGCTGTCAGATTTATGATTTCAAAAGAATTACGATTGAAGACATTCAGGATCATTTGAAGAAAATCGCAGCTAAGGAAGGAATTCAGTACGAGGATGATGCTTTGTATCTGATTGCGCAAAAGGCCGATGGTGCCCTTCGTGATGCGTTATCCATTTTCGACCGATTAACTACGTTTTCGCAGAAAAATATTACGTTAGCCAAAACTGCTGAAGTTTTAAATATTTTAGATTACGATCAGTATCTTAAGATAGTCGATTTGGCAGCAGAAAATAAAATTCCAGAAGTTCTTACTGCCTTTAATGAAATTGTGAAAAAAGGCTTTGATCCGCATATTTTTATTGCAGGATTAGGAAGTCATTTTCGCGATTTAATGCTTGCACAAAACCCTTCAACGCTGCCCATTATTGAGGTCGGTGAAAATACAAAGGAAAAATTTGCGTTGCAAAGTCAGCTTTGGGCTCCCCAACAGCTAATTGATGCAATTGAAATATGCAACCATGCGGATATTCATTACAAGGCGTCGAAAAATCCGCGTTTAACGGTAGAGATTGCGCTCATGCAGTTGTCTAGTCTTCGAAACAATCCCAACACTCAAAAAAAAAAAGATTTAGCATAAATGCTCCTTTTTTTCAAAGTCAACAGTCGGTTCCGAAAGAAGCTGTTCAAATACTGGAAAAAAAACCAAGTGCCACTGTCATCGAAAAGGCAGAAGAGCCCAAAATAAAAAAAGTAAGCCAACCGATTGGTCATAGAGCATCTGGATCTCGTTTTAATATAGAAAACGCCCTTAAAGATAAAGAAGTTATTGCCGAAGAGAAATCGGATGCTGATGCCGTACAGGAACTTCCCAATAATCACTTTACGCAGCTCGATCTCGAACAGGCTTGGACATCCTATCTGGAAAATTTACGGGATCAGGATATGGTCATTTACAGTGCTGTAAGTGGCTTTACTATGCTAAAAGTTGATCAAAATACTATTGAAGTCCACTATCCTTCCCATTCTGCGAAATCCAAGTTTGAGAAAATCCAAGTTGAGTTTTTTAATAAGTTTAAACATAAAGTAAATCATTTTAATTTAGAAATAATTTTCAGTCTTGATGTCGCGTTGAAGAAAGAAATTGTGACGAAGAAAACAATCTTTGAAAAATATTTAGAAATCAATCCATTACTAAAAGATTTAGATGATTTAGTAAAGTTTGATTTTTCCTAAAAATTAATTTACTTTGTATAGAATTTAGAACTTTAACAGAATTTTTACTAATGCAAATAGAAAAAACAAAGGAATTGCAAGATCTTAAAAATGATTGGATCAATGAATTCCCAAATCCGCTAATCATTGCTGGACCTTGTAGCGCGGAGAGCGAATCCCAAATGTTGGAGACCGCAAGAAGAATTAAGGAATCATCAGCCGATGTTCCTGTCTTTAGAGCTGGTATCTGGAAGCCAAGGACAAAGCCAAATGGTTTTGAAGGGGTAGGTGTTATTGGACTCAACTGGTTGAAAAAAGTCAAAGAAGAATTTGGTTTTAAAACCGCTACTGAAGTTGCC
>JAYRQH010000258.1:0-3346 GCA_041910715.1 Bergeyella sp. | reverse complement strand
TATGGAAACCGATTCCCTAGCTAATGCAGGTAAATATATTGGTATTTTAGAGCGACTTCTGGTATTTGCATTTATCGTGGTGGATCATTGGGAAGGCGTAGGTTTTATGATTGCGGCAAAATCCGTTTTTCGCTTTAGTGACTTAGCTCAAGCAAAACAAAGAAAATTGACCGAATACGTATTAATAGGTACACTCCTAAGTTTTGGAACGGCTATTCTTACCGGTATTCTAGTGAAATAAGATAAATAATAATAAAAAGTAAAATAGAAATCTGCTTGTTTGGAATTTCTACTAAAAAAAGGAAATTATGAGTGAAAAGAGAGCGATGCTTTATGAAGGAAAAGCAAAACAAATCTATCTAACAGATAACCCAGAAGAAGTTGTTGTCTACTTTAAAGACGATGCAACCGCCTTCAATGCACAAAAGAAAGGACAAGTACAATTAAAGGGTGAGATGAACAATGCCATCACCACTTTAATTTTTGAATATCTAAAAGAAAAAGGAATTGATACGCACTTCATCAAAATGATTAATGAACGAGAGCAATTGGTGAAAAAAGTATCAATTATCCCATTAGAAATGGTTGTTCGTAACTACTCCGCAGGTAGCATGGCCCAACGATTAGGCGTTGAAGAAGGCATTAAATCGCCCGTTACCATTTTTGACATTTGCTACAAAAAAGATGAGTTTGGAGATCCTTTAATTAATGATCATCACGCGGTTTTCTTAGGTGCAGCAACCTACGAAGAATTAGCCGAAATGTATGCACTTACAGATAAAATCAATGAAGCATTGAAAGAGCTTTTTGACCGTATCAACATTATTTTGGTTGATTTCAAAATCGAACTGGGAAAAACATCCGATGGCAAAATTGTTTTAGCAGATGAAATTTCACCAGACACATGTCGTTTATGGGATAAAGATACACTCAAGAAACTTGATAAAGACCGTTTCAGACGAGATCTTGGCGAAGTAACCGAAGCGTATGTAGAAATCTACAACCGTTTGAAAGAAGAATTAGCAAAATAACATTCACTCGATGTAGCAGTCGAAAGAAGAATAAAAATGAAAACACCAGCTATTTTAAAAAAAGAATATTTACAACAATTTCAATCGCAACCGTACGGTCGAAATACATTTCGTACGCAAGAGGAAGAGCGCTTGGATGCACCCAACGAGGAATGCGGAATATTTGGTTTGTATTCTGAAGAAGATATTGACACCTTTTCGCTTTCGCAGTTTGGCCTTTTTGCCTTGCAGCACAGAGGGCAGGAAGCGTGTGGTATTTCGGTAATGAAAGACGGAAAAATAAACAATTATAAAGATGAAGGTTTGGTTTTGGATGTCTTCAAAAGCATCCGCGAGCCGGAAATGTTTATGGGAAATTCCGTGATTGGACATACTCGATATACAACAGCGGGAGACAAAAAGAAATACAATTTCCAACCCTTTTTCGCTAAGAATGAGTGGGACCAAATTATTCTATCCATCGCGCACAACGGAAATCTCGTGAACGCGGTTGAATTACGAAACGAACTTATTGCCGAAGGCGTGACCTTTAGAGCAACATCCGATACAGAGGTTATTTTAAGACTTATCCAAAAAAACCTAGATCTTGGCTTACGCGGGGCTATTAAATACACCATGGAGCGTATTGAAGGTGCGTATTCCGTTGTTGGGATGACGCGTAACAAATTTTTTGCGTTCCGAGATTTTAACGGCATTCGCCCGTTGGTTTTGGGCGAATTAGATGATAAAACCTTTGTGGTAACTTCGGAAACAGCAGCTTTGGACGCAGTAGGAGCAAAGTACGTACGCGATGTTGAACCGGGGGAGATTATTTATACTAACGAAAACGAAAAAGGTTTAAAATCATACAAAGTCAAAGAAAATTGTACGAATAGAATCTGTTCGTTTGAGTATATCTATTTTGCACGTCCCGATACCGAATTAGAGAACATTAATGTATATAAAATTCGAGAAAAATCAGGTGAAAAAATATGGGAGCAAGCGCCTGTCGAAGCGGACATCGTAATCGGAGTTCCAGACTCGGGCGTACCAGCAGCAATTGGTTTTTCTAAAGCTTCAGGCATTCCTTTCAGTCCGGTTCTTATTAAAAATCGATACATTGGAAGAAGTTTCATCGTCCCAACGCAGGAAATGAGAGAGCGTATTGTCAATTTGAAGCTCAACCCAATTATATCCGAAATTAAGGACAAACGTGTAGTGATTATTGACGATTCTATCGTACGTGGAACCACATCAAAACGCCTTGTGAAAATTTTAAAAGATGCTGGCGTTAAGGAAATTCATTTCAGAAGTGTTTCGCCGCCCATTATTGCACCTTGTTTCTTAGGAATTGATACACCAACAAAAGACGATTTAATTTCAGCCAATATGTCGAAAGATGAATTGAAAGACTATCTGGGTGTTGATTCTTTGGAGTTCCTGAGTTTGGATAATCTAAAATCAATTTTAGGAAGTAGCGATCACTGTTTTGGTTGTTTTACCGAGAAGTATCCTGTTGAAAATAAAGAAAATCGATTACCAGCTAATTAAGCTTGACTAATTGAATAAAAAACTCCGCAATTTTGCGGAGTTTTTTATTTTAAATGGTAAGAGTCATTTTAATAATCTGCATTCGATGATGGCTCACCAATATTCCATGTTAAACCAAAACGCAATGTATTATCCAAAGCTGAATTGATTTTTGAAGTATTGATTAGATACGAAAGATCCAAGCCAAAGGATTGGTATTTAAAACCAACACCCACAGTTGCATACTGTCTTCCACCTTGCTCTGCACTCTCATGAAAATAACCACCACGAACCGCAAAAGCATCGTCATAAGAATATTCTAAGGCGCCACTCAGCATAATACTTTTTTTATTGCTGAAAGATTTTCCCATCCCTTCCATAACGCCCACATTAGGAACATCATAGATTGGTTCATTATCTGCATCGTAGCCCACAATATCTGGACCTGGAACAAGAAGTTTAGATGCTTCTGCAGAAATACTTACACGGTTCATATCATCCAAAAACAAATCATAACCGGCTCCCAAACGGGCAACTGTAGGAAGATACGATCTTGATTCTTCGTCGCCAGTATAGTCGAGTCGAGGACCAATATTTTGTACCGCCCAACCTGCTTTCGCGCGACCTTCGTAATCTCCAAAACTCGTATGTTTTTCCGACTGGAAGTATCCCGCAACATCTACTGCAAATGAATTTGCTGCTTTCAACGTATTGTCACTGTTGAATCCTCCAGATAGGTCAGATCGCAAGAAACGACCTGTAACCGCCATAGAGTAGGTGTCGGATAATTTTAGGCCATATGCCAC
>JAYRQH010000257.1:0-10568 GCA_041910715.1 Bergeyella sp. | reverse complement strand
TGAAATGTCTTGGTCTACGCACTTGAGATCTGCAGGAGATTTCGTAAAAGTTGGTGACGAAGTAGAAGCTGAAGTACTTACTCTTGATAGAGAAGAAAGAAAAATTTCTTTAGGTATGAAGCAACTTTCTAACGATCCTTGGGCTGATATCGATACTAAATATCCAGTAGGTTCTAAGCATGTTGGAACTGTAAGAAACTTCACAAACTTCGGTGTATTCGTAGAATTAGAAGAAGGTATTGACGGTCTTGTTTATATCTCTGATCTTTCTTGGACTAAGAAAATTAAGCATCCATCTGAGTTCTGCGCAGTAGGTGACAAGTTAGATGTTGTTGTTCTTGAATTAGACAAAGAAGCAAGAAGAATTTCTTTAGGTCACAAGCAATTGCAAGATAATCCTTGGGATGTTTTCGAATCGAAATACGCTGAAGGAACTGTACATTCAGGAGTTGCTACGGAAGTTTTCGACAAAGGAGCACAAGTTCAGTTCGAAGATGCTGAAGTAGAAGCTTTCTGTCCTTCAAGATTATTAGAAAAAGAAGATGGTTCTAAAATCAAAAAAGGAGAAACTGCTGACTTTAAAGTAATCGAATTTAACAAAGAATTCAAGAGAGTGGTTGTATCGCACACTGGAATCTTCAGAGATGAGGAGAAAAAAGCGGTAAGAGAATCTAAATCTGTAGTAGGTGGATCTTCAAACAACGAAGAAAAATCAACTCTTGGAGATATCGACGCTCTAGCAGAATTGAAAAAGAGAATGGAAGAAGGTAACTAATCCTTAGCCATTTTTTAAATACTAAGCCGCTTCTTTTTGAAGCGGTTTTTTTATGATTTTCATTCTAATAAATCACGTTATAGCACGGTTTACCTGAACTAAATTTCTTAATTTTGCAGCCTTTGTTTTGCGTAAAGCATACTTAAAAATGAAGACGATATTATGCAACAGAATACTGTATTAAAAGGCGTTTTACTGGTAGGATTAGGAGCAAGCTTCTACGGAATGCTTGCCACTTTTGTTAAAATGGCCTACAACGAAGGCTATACAACTGCTGAAGTAACAACCTCCCAGTTTGTATTAGGAATTTTCGGTTTACTGATACTGAATATTTATCAGTCTAAATTTTCCAAAAAATCAGGCGCAAAAATAACTTCCTCTGATAAAAAGAAGTTAATTTTCGCAGGTACATCGATGGGATGTACCAGTTTATTTTATTATCTATCAGTACAATACATCAATGTTTCGGTAGCCATAGTCCTTCTGATGCAATCGGTATGGATAAGTGTTGTTATTGAGGCGCTTATCAAAAAGGAGATGCCAAATTTACGAAAGATTAGCTCGGTTCTTATTGTTCTTGTGGGCACTCTTTTGGCGACTAATATTTTTAACCAAGAAATTGCATTAGATTGGCGAGGAATTATTTGGGGATTGCTCGCAGCTGCTTCTTTCGCAACAACCATGTTTGCAGCCAATACCATTGCAACGTATGCATCGCCACTTCGTAAGACCTTATTTATGCTTTTGGGTGGCGCCACAATTGTTACATTATTTCTGTTTTTTGGACAGATAGGACCGTATCATTTTGATAGTTTAAAATCTTTTTATTCCGTTTTTTCGGGTAATGCGGCGAATATTCGCGCTTTTGATTTCACTATTTTTATTAAATATGGTGTCATACTATCCTTATTTGGAACCATACTACCACCTATATTATTTAATTCAGGTTTTCCAAAAGCGGGTTTAGGATTGGGAAGTATTATCAGTTCGGTGGAATTACCTGTTTCTGTAACGATGGCTTTTTTCCTTTTAGATGAGAAAGTAGAAGGAATTCAATGGTTCGGAATTGCCATGATTCTATTTGCCATCGTATTGATGAATTTACCAAGCAAAAGGAAAGCTTAGTGCTTTTTAGTTTAATGTTTTTTGTTTAAAGTTAACATAACTCACAAACATTAAACCTTTAACTCAAAACTAAAACATAGTTCAACAAAAAAACCACCCAAAATTTGGATGGTTTTTTTTGTATCATACGATCTCTTACTTCTTGTAAGCAGCATCTTTGATTCTTGCTTTCTTACCTCTAAGTTGTCTGAAGTAGTAGATTCTTGCTCTTCTAACTTTACCTCTTCTGTCAACCTCGATTTTCTGAAGCGCAGGCATGTTAATTGGGAAAACTCTTTCTACACCTACATCACCACTCATTTTTCTGATGGTAAATGTTTTTGTAGCTCCAGTTCCTCTTAGTTGGATAACAACACCTTTAAAGAACTGTGTTCTTGTTTTGTTACCTTCCTTAATTTCTGTGTACACAGTGATTGTGTCACCCGCTTTGAATTCTGGGAATTCTTTCTTAGCGATGTACTTGTCTTGTACGTACTTTACTAAATCCATTTTAGTTATGTAAAAAAATAGTTTAAGCCAAACAACGTTCACGTCTATCGTCAGAGGTTGATTAACAGGTTGCAAAAATATAAATAAATTTTAAAACATACAAACACTATATGAACAAATTTCGCATTTAGCGTACACATCTTCAATTCATTAAACAAACATCTTGCAGTTTTCAGAAATCAAAAAAAGGTCTTTTTTAATTTCGCAAAAAAATACTAATTTAATAAGCTAAAATAAATGGTAAAAAATGATTGATAAAAGGGTAGAAAACGCTCAGGAAGCCATTCGTGGAATCGAGTCGGGAATGACTCTAATGGTTGGCGGTTTTGGACTGTGCGGTATTCCGGAAAACTCAATTAACGCATTGGTGGATAGTGATGTTACCAATCTCACGTGTATATCTAATAATGCGGGTGTGGATGATTTCGGACTGGGCTTGTTGCTTCAAAAAAAGCAGGTCAAAAAGATGATTTCCTCCTATGTTGGCGAAAATGCTGAATTTGAGCGTCAGATGCTTTCTGGAGAACTGGAAGTAGAATTAACTCCCCAAGGGACTTTAGCTGAAAAATGCCGTGCAGCACAAGCAGGAATTCCTGCTTTTTATACCCCAGCAGGTTACGGAACCGAAGTTGCCGAAGGTAAAGAAGTTAAAGATTTTAATGGAAAGCCCCATATTTTGGAACACGCTTTCGAAGCAGATTTTTCTATTGTAAAAGCTTGGAAAGGGGATTATGCGGGAAATCTAATATTTAAAGGTTCCGCCAGAAATTTCAATTTTCCTATGGCCGGTGCGGGAAAAATTACAATTGTCGAAGTAGAAGAGTTGGTAGCTCCTGGTGAACTGGATCCGAATGAAATTCATATTCCCGGAATTATGATTCAACGAATTTTCCAAGGTGACAGGTTTGAGAAAAGAATAGAGCAACGTACAACCAGAAAACGCGATTAAGATGCTTACAAAAGAACAAATTGCAAAGAGAATTGCAAAGGAAGTGAAAGACGGAATGTACGTGAATCTAGGAATCGGCATTCCAACGTTGGTTGCCAACTATGTTCCGGAAAATTTGAATGTGGAATTCCAAAGTGAAAACGGGGTATTAGGCATGGGTCCATTTCCTTTTGAAGGTGAAGAAGATGCTGATATAATTAATGCCGGAAAACAAACCATCACCATATTGCCTGGCGGGTCTTTTTTTGATTCCGCATTCAGTTTTGGAATGATCCGAAGTCAAAAAGTAGATCTGACGATCCTAGGCGCTATGGAAGTTTCCGAAAATGGAGACATTGCTAACTGGAAAATTCCTGGAAAAATGGTTAAAGGTATGGGCGGTGCTATGGACTTGGTGGCCTCTGCAGAAAACATCATCGTAGCGATGATGCATGTGAATAAAGCTGGCGAATCGAAGATTTTGAAAAACTGTACACTACCATTAACTGGTGTTGCTTGTGTAAAGAAAATTGTCACCGAACTCGCAGTTTTGGAAGTAACGTCTGATGGACTCAAGCTACTCGAGCGCGCGCCGGGAGTTACGGTCGAAGAAATCATCAAAGCTACGGAGGCTGATTTAATTGTCGAAGGAGATATTCCTGAAATGCAAGTTGACTAAACCTAGACTACTTAAAAGTAAAAATATGCCGACACAGTCGGCATATTTTGGTTATAAACGTTTAATATTTTTGATGTAGAGTTTAAGGAAAGCAATATTACGTTCGTATAATTTATTTTCAAATTTCTTGATCTCAAAATTTTTTGGGAAAGCTTGATGAAGAAGGGTGTTTGCCTTTTCCCATTCTGCATCATTGTAGAAAATATACCGCCATTTGTATTGTTCACCAATGCTTGTTTGAATGCCGTTGTCGGCAAAACGTATCGGAGAATTTGGATCTTGATTGATGAAGTCTATATTTTTTTCTTCAGCAATTTCAAATTTCTTCATCTCAAACTCAAGTAACTGCAGTATTTTATTTTTCAATTGGGCGTCGGTCAAAGCGTTTTTAGGTTTTATCCTCCAATTACTTTGGCCTCTTTCATAGAGACCAATCAGCGGATCTTTATCAAAACGTTCCAATTGTATTTTTTCGTTGTTAACATTCTCTAGTCGCAAAGGGTCAAGATCAAATTTATTGGCAATGCTCTCATTACTTCCTAGATCAAAAATAAGATTGGGACCATCAACATGATAATTTCCGTAAAATATCGTGTCTTGGCCTACAAAGGTCACTTGCCTATCCGGGTAGACGTACATGATATACGTGTCATATTCTTCCGACCAACGCCCCTTCATCTTACTATCAATTGGCGACATGATGTTGATAAAAAAACTGACGATAGCTCCCATAAATAGCAGACCTAACAGCAACAGAGTCCCAAAAAATACAAATGTAGGTAGCTTGTGCCGAAATGGTAATTTGGTTGTTTTGTAATAGTTTGAAATCTTAGAAGGTACATCGTCCAGGTTAGCGTCATTAATTGGCGTGTCTCTTCCACACTTTTTACAAATTAACAACCCTTTTTTTTCGGAGGACCACCACTTTAGTGGGTACAAAATCCCAAAATGAAATGCTTTACCATAAATACGTAATACATGCTCTGTGTCTTGAGTGCAGGAAGTACATGGAATATTTAAGATTTGTTTTTGAAGTAAGAGAATCGTTTTGTTTCCTATATAGATCATGAATTTACAATTACAATGCTTTTTTTAACTACGCCAAGAGTAACAAAAAATTGCTATTAAACTAAGTTAAGTATTATTTTTCATCTAATGCAATGTAAATGTTATTGAATAATATATAAAAAATATGTATTAAAATTAAAATATTGATAGAAAAATAATATAAATACACTTGGGTTCATAATTCAACTATTACCTATATTTACTCAAATTGAGACAATACTAATTTTAAATACTTCACTATGAGAAAAATCGTGACTTATTCTACGCTGTTATTTTCAGTTCTAAGTTGTCAAACAAACGAAATTCAACCAGCAGAAGAAACCGTAATTGACAAACCCTCTCAGCAAATAGCGAGTAAAGAAGCTTATCAGCAGTATGGTGTTTGGACGACTAGCAAGGCTCAAGGTAAATATTTGGATAAAACAGGTGGTGAGCTGGCCTTTACTGCTTCAGCTTCCGATGGTAACCCTGTGATCGAAGTAGATTCTAGAAGTAGCAATCGTGGGCAATATTTAGATGGCTTTGGATATACATTAACGGGAGGTAGTGCTGAACTCCTTTCTAAAATGTCGGCCAGTAATCGAAGTGCTTTATTAAATGAATTGTTTAATAACACAGGAAGTGGAAATAGTAAAAACGACGTCATACGAGTTTCAATTGGTGGTGAAGACTTGTCGCGTACGGCGTATACACTAAATGACTTACCTTCAGGGCAAACCGATCTCCCTCAATCTAAATTTAGTTTATCAAAAGATTATCAAAAAATTGATATACTTAAGCAAATCGTCGCAATTAATAAGGATATTAAAATTATTGCGACTCCGTGGTCTGCGCCTGCGTGGATGAAAACACAATTTACGCTTCAAGGTGCAAGTCTAAAGGCAGATGCCGACAATAATAATAACCAATATTATTTTTCTTCCTATGCCGACTATTTTGTTAAGTACATTCAGCAAATGCAAGCTCAAGGCATTCCTATTTTTGCAGTTACTCCACAAAATGAGCCACTCAATCCGTACAACACTCCAAGTATGCTTATGCAAGGCTACGAACAGGCTAATTTTATTAAATATCATTTGGGTCCCAAACTTCGCGCAGCCGGCTTGTCTACCAAAATAATTGCTTATGATCATAACCCAGATGATCAGGGTATTCAATTTGTACAAGGTTTATTCAGCGATGCAGTAACGAAGTCGTTTATTCATGGCACTGCGTGGCATCTATATTCTTCTCAAGAGACCATTGATCGGTTGACAAATATTCGTAATCTCGATCCTAGTAAAGGCATTTACTTTACAGAACAATGGTTGAAAGAAGCACCGTGGAGTGATGGTGATCTTTTATGGCATTTCAAATACATTACATTAGGTGCAATAAATAATTGGAGCAAAACCGTTATGGAATGGAATCTTGCAAGTGACGTAGGGACTACCATAAATACGAACGGAGGATGTAGTGATTGTATGGGAGCAATTACGCTCAATGGTAACTCGGTTACAAGAAATGTAACGTACTACACCATAGCACACGCTTCTCGATTTTTAGGTCATAATGCACAAAGGCTCTTTATAAAAGGACACAGTGCAGGATCTCAAATTCAGTATACCGCTCTTGTTAACGATCAGGCTCCGTATGCGCGTGTGATGCTTATAATGAACGATGGGGGAAGTACAAAAAATCTAAATCTTAAATATATCGCCTATGACGGCAGTGTGAAATATGCTAAAATCAGCGTACCTGCGCAATCCATACAAACGTATGTGTGGCGCCAATAATCTTCAGTTTTTTCATATCATTTCTAAGCACCTCTTCGGAGGTGTTTTTTTATTGTATTAAGGTAGGTAGGTTTCAAAATGACCGTCTTCATACAACAAAATTATTCGCTTTACCTTACTTTGTTGATTTTCAGAAGTTTGAATTATATCGTGTGTTTTTTTGACTTCTAATCCGTGAGAATCGCTTATATTCTCATTTAATTTACTCTCAGTCGGAATAGGGAATTCTCGAGGGGTTTCCTCCTGAGGTAGACCTGACTTACCAAAATCATCATCATCAATTATGCTAAAAAGATCAGTTGCTTGTTGATGTTTTGTTTTTTCGTTTAGAATCGAAATAGTCATTTCACCATCACCAGTTATTAGCCAATCCCAGTTGAGTTCGGGAAATCGCTCTTTCACCTTAATTAGAAAATCAAGAGAAGGTTTATTTCGTCCAGAAGTGATGTGGGAGATGGAGGAACGCTGAACATCTATCTCATCTGCAAATTCTGAAGAGGTTAGTTGTGAGTACTCAATGATTTTTGAAATTCGATCGTTTAGCGTCATAATTTTAGTGAGATTTGTGAATTACAAATGTAATAATTCATAAAACAAAAGTAAAATACAAATGTAAATAAGTGTAATTCCGTTTGTTTACAAAAATAAAACCAGCTGCTGGAGCTGGTTTCAACGATTTTTAATACATAATTTTTGTTTAGTTAGTATCGTTTTGTAGGATCTTTATCAGGATCATATTCTAGTTTGCGCTCTTTTGTTTTTACCGGATTCAGCAACGAAGCGACAACACTTGTTCCTAAAATTCCGATGATAATCATTAACGAATGAGTTGTCTTAAATCCGATTTCATCTAAGTATCCATGGAAAAGCATCTTAAGACCAATAAACACAAGCAAAGCTGCAAGGCCTATCTTTAGGTATCGTAACTTATCCACGAAACCAGCTAGTAAGAAAAACATAGATCGTAGACCAATTATGGCAAAGATATTTGAGAAGAACACGATATAAGGATCTTTAGTAACCGAGAAGATTGCTGGGATGCTATCGACAGCAAAAATAAGGTCAGTAAACTCCACAATAATCAATACAATGAACAAAGGAGTCATCATCTTAACCCCATTTATTTTTACCCAGAATTTTTCACCTTCAAAATGATTATGAACTTTAAAATGCTTATTGGCAAACTTAACTACGGGATGTTCGTGCGTATCAATTTGTTCGTTTTTATTTCGATCGAGATACATCTTAATTCCAGAATAAATAAGGAATGCTCCAAATATTAATAGAATCCAGTCAAACTTGGCTATCAAGGCGGCACCCACAAATATAAAGATGAAACGCATCACAATAGCACCTAGAATCCCCCAAAATAATACGCGGTGGTAATTTTCCTTAGCTACATTAAAAGAATTGAAAATAAGCAGGATAACGAATATGTTGTCCACCGATAGGGCGTACTCTACAATATAGCCTGTAAAAAACTCGACTGCTAGATTTTGGTTGTATAATTCTTTTGCGTGTTCGAAAGAGAGTCCTTTGATATTAATAGGATGATGGTGCTTCTGGACGACTCGAGTCAGCGATTCCATATCCGTAATATTATGCATATAGTCTCCGAAAGAGAGTAGGAGGAAGTAAAAGACGCCCGCCAGGGAAACAACAAGAAAACTCATGATTCCCGCTTGCTTCATTGAAACTGCACCTTTGGATTTTCCAAAAATACCTAAGTCAAAAGCGAGAATTAAACCAATAAATACTAAAAATCCTGTGAGGAATATAAGTTCGTGTGACATAGAATAAAAAATTAAGCAAAGATAGGTAAAAATACATTTTTCGACGAATTGTTACATATGTAATTAAGTTAAATACTATTAACGATGTAAACCCTTTTTCGTTTACGATTTTTGCTATCAAATGGGAGTAAAACCACATATATTATATTAAAGTATATCTAAATTATAACTTTATATTATTACTTTAAATAACTGATTTATAATTTAATATAATTTCATTTTAAAAATAATGTATTCCACAATTTTTTCCACAGACAAAATGACTTTTACACGCGTTTAATACATGTTACAAAAGTAAATTTCGAGAATTCGAGGTTTTCCATTATTTTTGATGTCTGTAAATTAATCCACAATGAATTTTGACGCGTTTTACGAGCCTCATCCTAATTTCCCAAATCGATATATTCTTCCCCAAGACCTTTATGATTTTCTACAAGCGAATCTCAGCGATTTGATTTCGGAAATTGGTCGTTCATATTTGGATAAACCCATCTATAAATTAAGTTGGGGTAAAGGAACAATCAAAGTTTTAGCGTGGTCTCAAATGCATGGAAATGAGAGTAATGCAACTCTAGCCATGTTGGATTTGCTGTACTGTATAAATAAATTCCCTGATTTGGTAAGCGATCTTTATCATAAAATTCAGCTTGATTTTATTTTTATGCTAAATCCTGATGGATCGGAGATTTGGACGCGTAGAAACGCACTTGACATTGATATGAACCGTGATTTTCATAAAGGAGCCAGTAAAGAGCTTCGGTGTCTCAAAGCGCTAGTCGCTGAGAATTCATATTCCTACGCTTTGAATTTGCACGAGCAACGAACAATTTTTAGTACAGATGGCATACATCCGGCTACGTTGTCATTTTTAGCTCCGTCTGAGAATTTGGAACGTGATATTACCGAAACCCGTAAAAAGACCATGGCAGTAATCGTTAATATGGTTAACCGGCTAAAAGTGATTCTACGCAATAGAATAGCTAGATATAGTGATGAATTCTATCCCACTTCTATTGGTGATAATTTCACGAGAATGGGAATCCCAACAATCTTATACGAAGGCGGACATTTTGAAAATGATTATTTGCGAAAGGAGACTCGAAAATTCTATAGCATCGCTTTGTATGAAGGATTGAAGGCAATTGCTGAATTGAATGGCAAAACAACTGGATGGGAAGAGTATGTGAACATCCCTGAAAATAAGGAAGATCATTATGATGTAATCTACAGGAATGTAAAATTGAATACCAATTTCCCATGTGTTCTGGATGTCGCCGTGCAGTACCGAGAGCAGATAAAAGAAGGTGATACGGAAATTTCTTTTATTCCCATCGTAGTGGAGGTTGGCGATTGTGGAAGGAAAAAAGGTTGGAAAGAAATTGATTGTACTGGTAAGTACTTTAAATCGGCTACAAAATATCCAAAACTGGATGCGACTCAAACATTTGAAATTGTAGATTTATAAAAAAACGAGTCCATTTTTTGGACTCGTTTTTTTATCGATGAAATAATTTAGTTTATCACTTTAATTCCTGAAGCCATAAATCGGATTTCTTGTTCTGGTTTTGTAATTTTCGCAATTTCTGCTTGTGATTTTTTTGCATCCTCTGCATAATGCTTTAACTCGTCAACTGAAATGGTTTTTTCCTCCGCGCTACCTTCTAATAGGACATTTTTTCCCTTTAAAGCAGTGGGAACGAAAAATGCGTAATCTTTCATTTTTACAAAGAATCGTTCTTTGTTAGCGGTTTCTACGGTTATCCAGCATCCTTTTTTATCACAAACATCGACAACTTTACCTTTTACAGCAATGTTTTCTACCTTTTTCGCTTTTTTAAGTTTTTTATCTAATGCCGTTGTGGAAATCGCGTTATCTTCAGCGGTTGCAGAAATTTCGCTTCCATAAACGTCTCCTACTAAAGCGTTTCCTTCAGGT
>JAYRQH010000256.1:0-10323 GCA_041910715.1 Bergeyella sp. | reverse complement strand
TAATTTTTCGCCACTCAACCATTTCGAAAATCTTGCGATAAGCATCCTGTTCGTCTGCACGATCCTTAATGACATTCGAGATAATCATCTTATCATCAATGACGAAAGCTACATCGCGCGCAAAAACCTGATTATAGTCTTCAATAATGCTTGGTCGATGCACTTTTACGTCGTACTTTTTGAGGACGTTTTCAAAAGCGGTCATTTCTTCAACTACCGACTTCTCGTTGGGATAAATTCCGTTTTCAATCGAATTGTAGGATTTAGCATCATAACTTTCAGCTAAAGTGGGTGTTCCTCCCATCGAATTGGGCTGCCCCAGTACAACAGATTTTAATCTACCAGTTTCGTTCGTAACATTCAGTTTCATAAGTTCCTTGCTCAAGAGCAAATATAACGCTTAAAAATCAGTGCTCAGTGACACTCAAAAACATTAAAATCTACAATTCAATAGATTCACTGAATCTTTTTTTTTGTAATTTTTCAAATACTGCGTAATGCATCTGTATGTAACGCGATTTTTGGAATAATTATCCAATTTCATGCATATTGCTTTCTTTTAAATCCCTTTAAATCAATCATAGTATTCTCATCACAAAATAAAAAAACTCCCAAAAATGGGAGTTTTATATTGATTGAAAACGTGTGATTATCTAGCTTCCATAGGAACGTAGTTACGAACTACAGAACCTTGATATACTTGTCTTGGACGACCAATTGGGTCTCCGTGCAATCTCATTTCTTTCCATTGAGAAATCCATCCTGGTAATCTTCCTAATGCAAACATTACAGTGAACATCTCTGTAGGAATACCTAATGCTCTGTAGATAATTCCTGAATAGAAATCTACGTTTGGATATAGTTTTTTAGATACGAAGTAATCGTCTTCTAATGCTACTTTTTCTAACTGCATTGCAATATCTAAAGCTTTATCATGAATTCCTAATGCATTTAGGATGTCATCTGCCGCTTTCTTAATGATTTTTGCTCTTGGATCGAAGTTTTTGTACACTCGGTGTCCGAAGCCCATTAGTCTGAAGTTGTCTTCTTTATTCTTAGCTTTTTCTATCCATTTAGCAACATCACCACCGTCAGCTTCTATCATTTCTAGCATTTCGATTACCGCTTGGTTAGCACCACCGTGAAGTGGACCCCAAAGTGCAGAAACCCCAGCAGAAATAGATGCGAAAAGACCTGTATGAGCCGAACCTACCATACGTACTGTAGATGTAGAACAATTTTGTTCGTGATCGGCATGAAGAATTAATAATTTATCTAAAGCGTCAACAACAACCGGATCCATTACAAACTCTTCGTTTGGTAATCTGAAAGCCATTCTGTAGAAGTTCTCAACATAGCTTAAGCTGTTGTCTCCGTGGTTGATAGGTAAACCTTGAGTTTTTCTGTAAGTCCAAGCACAAAGGTGAGAGAATTTAGCCAACATTAGCTCGGCAGCATGATCCATTTCTTCTTTTGAATTTACATTAACTGCTTTCGGGTTAAAGGCTGTTAACGCTGATGTAAGCGAAGAAAGAACTCCCATTGGGTGAGCAGAACGAGGGAAAACATCTAGGATTTTCTTCATCTCATCTGCAACGAAGTTGTACTTTTTGATGCTTTGATCGAAAGAACCGAACTGACTTTCCGTTGGTAATTCACCGTGAAGTAATAAGTACATTACTTCTGTAAAGTTCGATTTCTCTGCGATTTGCTCAATAGGATATCCTCTGTAATACAATTCTCCTTTGTCACCATCCAAATAGGTGATATCACTTATCGTAGCTCCGGTATTTTTGTATCCAAGATCTAAAGTAATTAAACCAGTTTGATCTCTAAGTTTCGAAATATCGATTCCACGATCTCCAAGTGTGCTATCTACAATAGGATATTCAAACGATTTCCCATCATAGTTCAATACGACTTTATTATCTGACATTTGTAATTATTTTATTCGTTAAATATAAGCATTTTGACACGTATTGTCAAATGAGATTCTTTAGTATATCGTCATAAAAAAAATCTATAAGATAAATTTGGTTTGAAAGAAAAGTGATTTGCGCAAAACAAGTCTATAAATACCTACAAATAAGGGGGAAAATAAAAAAAGCATTCGAAAAAAATCGAATGCTTTGCATATAATATTCAAAATGAATTATCTGTTAATTTTGAAGGCATCAAGACCTGGGAAAATAGCAGTCTCGCCTAAGGCTTCTTCAATACGAATCAATTGATTGTATTTTGCCATTCTATCGGAACGCGAAGCCGATCCCGTCTTGATCTGTCCGCAATTCATAGCCACCGCCAAATCCGCAATGGTAGCGTCTTCAGTTTCACCAGAACGGTGCGACATTACTGAAGTATACTTATTATTTTGCGCCATTTGTACCGCTGCCATTGTTTCTGAAAGCGAACCAATTTGGTTTACTTTTACCAAGATAGAGTTAGCGATATTTTCTTTAATTCCTCTTGAAAGTCGCTCCACATTAGTCACAAATAAATCGTCTCCTACCAACTGTACACGATCTCCGATTTTTTCGGTAAGCATTTTCCATCCTTCCCAGTCGTCTTCATGCATTCCGTCTTCGATTGAGATAATTGGATATTTTGAAGCTAATTCTGCTAAATAATTTACTTGCTCGCTTCTACTGAACTGCGCAGAATCTGGCGTTTGGAATTTTCGGTAATCGTACACTCCATCTTTGTAGAATTCTGAAGCCGCACAATCTAAGGCAATCATCACATCATCACCTGGCTTATATCCAGCTTTTTCGATCGCTTGTAACAAGGTGTCCAATGCATCTTCTGTCCCAGTAAATGTTGGAGCAAACCCACCTTCGTCACCAACAGCTGTTGATAAACCTCTACCGTGAAGAATTGATTTTAAGTTGTGGAAAATTTCCGTTCCTTTTCTTAATGCATGAGAAAACGAATCTGCCTTAACGGGCATTACCATGAACTCCTGGAATGCGATTGGTGCATCGGAGTGCGATCCTCCGTTGATCACATTCATCATTGGAACCGGAAGTGTATTGGCATTAACACCACCTACGTATTTGTACAGTGGTAAACGCAACTCGGCAGCAGCAGCTTTCGCTACAGCCAAAGAAACTCCCAAAATTGCATTAGCTCCAAGATTACCTTTGTTAGCTGTACCATCAACCTCAATCATAATTTGGTCAATCATATTCTGCTCGAAAACTGACATACCCACGATCTCAGGCGCAATAACTTCTCTTACATTTTCTACAGCTTTTAGCACGCCTTTTCCTAAGAAATCTGTTCCTCCGTCGCGTAATTCTACCGCTTCATGTTCGCCAGTTGATGCTCCCGATGGTACCGCGGCGCGGCCCATAGCTCCACTTTCTGTAAAAACGTCCACCTCAATTGTTGGATTTCCTCTAGAATCTAAAATCTGTCTTGCTTCGATGTAAGAAATATAGCTCATAATGCATTAATTTTTTTAACTACACAAAGATACTTAAAATTGAGGTAGCCTACTGTACTAAACATTAATTTTTCAACTTGTTTTGAATGTCTGCTTTCATCCACAAAAGACAATCTTCAAACGTTTTAAAATTCTCATGTTCACCCACTAAATTAGGGATGATTTCAATTTTTCGCATGAGATAATCTGGTTGTTTTTGCAGGCCAACAATCAAGACGCATTTATTTTTATTTTCTAAATCAATAATAATGTCTTCTAACGAGTACAAGCCACTTTGGTCCACATACGGAACTTTATCCATCCTAAGTATCACGTACTGCGCATCGGGCGGAATTTGAGTATAAAGCTGTTGCAAATCGTTGGTATACCCAAAAAATAATGGACCTTCTAAATGTTTTACAAAGATGCTTTTTGCAATATCGTCTGAGATACTTTTTTCGTCATCCCAAGGAAGTTCTTCAATCGTGTCGAAAGCAATAACCTGAGATTTTTTGGTATTCAGATCGCCCATTTTTTTCATGAAAATCAAGGCTGATATGACGAGCCCAACTCCAACGGCGATAACCAGATCAACAAAAACAGTAAGGAGCATTACCACAATCATTACAATTACATCCCAAATTGGCATTTTTCTGATGGCCTTCAGACCCCGATAATCAAAGATACCAATACCCACCGTAATTAACACCCCAGCTAAAACTGCTGAAGGAATTTTAGAAGCAATTGGAGCAAAAAACAGGAGAATACTTAACAATAAAAGCGAGGCAAAAATCCCGGAAAGACGTGTTCTACCGCCTGAGCTGTAATTTAACAACGTACGAATGGTTGCACTGGAACCCGGAATACCACCAAAAAAGGCTGCCATGGAATTACCAATACCTTGTGATATCAATTCTTGACCACTGTTATGCTGTGTTTTTTCTTTTGTATCAATAATAACCGATGTCAGAAGCGAGTCGATTGAACCCAACATCGCTAATGAAATTGCCGCCATTATAAACGGTTTGATGAGCCCGAAACTAAAGCCTGAAAATATTTCCAGATGAGGCAATGGAAAACCAGTGGGTATTTCTTGTATGCGGTATAAATCAAAATTAAAATAAATAGCCACGGACGTTACCAATACCAGAGCTATTAATGTTGCAGGAATCGAAGATGCCATTTTTTTCAGCGCATCGATAAACTTAAAGCGGCTCGGTAAAAGATTAAGAACGTACTTGAAGCCATAAATCACTAAAACCGTTCCTGCCACGAACGCAAATTCCAGCCAATTAATATTTTTCAGTCCACGATCGATATTAGACAAGATACCAGCTGGTGATTTTACTTGCATTTTAGAAATCGTTTGTGCCTCCTTTACAATTTCGCCATGCGAGATATTTTTCACCTCGTTGATTTTAGACTCAAATAATGACAAGTCATCAATTCCGATTGTTTTGTCTTTGCTTAGATTCTGAAATTCTTTTGCAAGGATATTGGATTCTGCAATGACCATATTTTTCTCCACCAAAGCTTGATCTTCACTAGCCACATAGCCCAAAAGTGGGAAGATCTGTCCCATGAGGATAATAATGGCAATACCATTCATAAACCCAGAAATTACGGGATACGGAATGTATTTGATGTATTTTCCAACACCAATGATGCCCAGGAGCACCTGGAAAATTCCTGCGAGAAAGAAGACACTTAAGATTGCGGGCATGGCGCTTCCCAAATCACCATTGAAACTTTGAACGATTTCAGAAACCACCACCACACTTACGGCGGTCATAGGCGCTGTGGGACCCGAAATCTGAGGTTGAGTAGAACAGAATAAAGAAGAGAAGAAACCGATAGCGATAGCCCCGAAAAGCCCCGCTGCAGCACCCAATCCGGATTGTTCACCAAAAGCTAATGCTAATGGTAACGCGACAATTCCCGCGGTAATTCCCCCGAAAAAATCTCCTTTAATGTTCTTGAAAGTAAAATAATCTTTAAACATATATGTATTTTTCAAGCCTAAAGTTATTCATAAAATCTATAATATGCAAAAACATTATAGAAAAAATACATAATTAAGCGAAATTAATACGTTTCTACTTTGGAAAATTCCTTTATTAAAAGTACCTTAGCATTATAAAATCATCTGATATGAAAAAAATCATATTTTCAGCCGCGTTAGTTGGCTTAGTAGCGGTTAGCTGCAGCAAAAAAGAGGAAGGAAATACATCGGCAATTTCTACCGAAGAACTTCCAACAGTAGAAACCAACATTCAGACCGAGCCCTCGGCGCTAGATCTTAATAACACGCAAAAAGAAGTCATCATTGGCTATAAAGCAGTTGATGGAAGCCGTGCCACTGCAACCTTAACCAATACGGATAAGTCCAACGTCATCTTGATTAAAGCTAATAATCATATGTTCCAACTGGATCGTAAGGAATTAACCGATACTGGTGCTAAATACGAGAGAAACGGCGTTAATGCAGAGATAAAAGGAGATTCTTTATTTATTATGCAAGGAGATACGGTGATTGAACTTGTACGCTTCTAAGTAGTTTACTAGATAATCGAATACTAAAAAAGCCCTTTTTCAAGGGCTTTCTTTTATTTTTATGGATTTAGTTGATCCAGTATTGGTGTTTTGATGGCAGAAATATCCATTTGTACCTTTTCGTTTAATTGATCAAAAATCAGAATTTCGTTTCGACCTTTATTCAACCAAACCCCTGGCACATATAGCGTTTGTTGCGGGCCGACTTTCCAAAAACGACCGAGATTTTTACCATTAATAAAAACTAGTCCTTTGCCCCAATCACGCATATCTAGAAAGGTATCGCCAACTTCATTTAGCGTAAATTCGCCTTTGTACAGTGTCGGTAAATTTTTCTGAGACTGTGTTTGATTCGGGTTAAGCTTTGCAAAATTCGACATCTTCAGAATCCCCGCATCGAATGGCAACTGCACCATCTCCCAATCGCCGGTAATTTCGACATCGTCTATCTTCACAGGCTCTACAATACCTTTTGTATTTTCGATGATTTTAGCACCGTAGTTTATCCGTCCCCAATTCTCCACTAAAATCTCTAATGTAGCATTGAACGGAATTTCTATTGGCATGGTGTAGTTTTTATAATAACGGTTTAGTTCACCGACTTTCTCACCGTTGATATACACTGTTGCATAGTCACGCAGACCACTCAAGTCTAATGTACCGGAAATCGGCTGATTAAAGTGCTTACGGTATAGCACATAACCGAAACCTTGGTTCATCTGTTCAAAAGTAAGTGGCTTTTCATTGGTTATTTTTTCTTTTTTGTCTGTGAAAGCCAACAAACTGTACGCGTCGGTTAATTTTATTTTCGGAATTTCGATTACAGCAACAGGTTTCGGAACTTCCGGTAGCTTTTCTTTACTGTACTTGGCTATGACATTACGTATGGAATCATACTTCGGTGTTCTCCAACCAGCTTCAGTTATAGGAGCGTCATAGTCATACGATGTTAAATCCGGTTGAATGTCATGATTTTTATCGTAATTGGCGCCACTGGTAAAACCAAAATTGGTTCCTCCATGTACCATATAATAGTTAAAAGAAACATCATTGGCCAAATATTTATCCGTCTGACGCGCAATTTTTCCAGCATCAACACGCGGAAACTTCTCTGCCCAATGTCCTAACCAACCTGGGTAGAATTCGGCAACCATATACGGCCCTTTTCCGTTATGATATTCGTTAACCACTTTTTTCAATTTCTCAACATCATTCTCGCCATTGGCAGTTGGGAGCGCCCCGACAACTGTACCACCCTCAAAAAGCCATGAACCATCGGAGGTGAACATCGGTACCGAAAAACCGAGATCATGTAATTGCTGAATAACCTTCGCATTGTAAGCGCGATGACTTTCTAACGAGAGGTCTTTCCGTTGAACGACAAACGAGCCAAATTCATTTTCGCCCTGAATCATGATAATTGGGCCGCCATTGGTTATTTGTAAGTCTTTAACTTGCGTATATAACTGACTTAGATATTTCTTTGTTTCGGCTAGAAAAGGTGCATTATCTTCTCTAATTTTCAGTCCAGCCACGTTCTGCAGCCACCAAGGATAGCCGCCAAATTCCCATTCTGCACATACATAGGGGCCAGGACGAAGTATTACATATAAACCAACCTCCTGTGCTTTTTTAATAAAGCGCTTCAAATCCTTTTCACCACTCCAATTCCACTGGTTGGGACTTTCTTCGTGGTAGTTCCAAAAAACGTAGGTTGTCACCGTATTTAGACCCATTGCTTTCATCATCTGCAGTCGATGTTTCCAATACTGTGAGGGTACTCTTGGATAGTGGAGCTCACCAGAAAGAATTCGGGTGGGCTTGTTGTTTAAATAAAAATGACCGTCCTTAATTTCAAAAGTTTCTTTTTTCTTTTGAGCAAATGCGAAAACGGTGATGAGAAAAGATAGAGCAATAAAAATCCGACGTGTTGTCATAAAGGTTGTAAATATGAAGCAAGGTACTAAAAAACTGGAAATCACAAGTTATACATAATAAAAAAAGCCACCTGAATCAGGTGGCTTATATCTGAGGGTAGAATACTCTTACTCTTCAGTTTTTTCTTCAGTAGAATCTGCTTTTGGCTCTTCAGTTTTTTCAACTTTTGCCTCTGGCTTAGCTTCTGCAACGGCTTCAGTTTTCTTAGCTGTTGTTGATTTTCTACTTCTTCTTGTTGTCTTCTTCTCTTCTGCGTTAGGGTTGTAAAGCTCATTGAAGTCTACTAACTCGATAATTGCTGTATCAGCTGCATCTCCAGGTCTGAAACCTGTTTTGATGATTCTTGTGTAACCACCATTACGTTCAGCGATTTTTGGAGCTACTGTTCTGAATAATTCAGAAACCGCTTCTTTGTTTTGTAAGTAAGCGAAAACAGTTCTTCTATTATGTGTAGTATCTTCTTTTGCTTTAGTAAGAATTGGTTCAACAAATACTCGTAAAGCTTTTGCTTTAGCAACCGTAGTGTTGATTCTTTTATGCTCGATAAGAGAACAAGCCATATTAGAAAGTAATGCGCTTCTGTGAGAAGCTGTTCTTCCTAAGTGATTGAATTTTTTCCCGTGTCTCATTGTTAATTATTTATCAGCGTCTAATTTATATTTTGCTACGTCAAAACCGAAGTTAAGACCTTTGGAATGAACTAATTCTTCTAGTTCTGTCAATGATTTCTTTCCGAAATTTCTGAATTTCATCAAATCAGACTTACTATAAGAAACCAGCTCACCAAGAGTTTCTACTTCAGCAGCTTTTAAGCAATTCAGTGCACGTACAGAAAGATCCATATCGGCAAGTTTTGTTTTAAGAAGCTGTCTTGTATGTAAAGTTTCTTCGTCGTACTGGATGGATGCTTTTACAGCTTCTGTCTCCAAAGTAATTCTCTCATCAGAGAATAACATGAAGTGGTAGATTAAAATCTTAGAAGCTTCTGTAAGGGCATTCTGAGGAGTGATAGACCCGTCAGTTTCGATATCCAATACAAGTTTTTCGTAGTCTGTTTTTTGCTCTACACGGTAATTTTCAATAGAATACTTTACTTTTTTGATTGGGGTAAAGATGGAGTCGATTGCAATGGTACCGATTGGCGCATTGTTCGATTTGTTTTGTTCTGATGGAACATATCCTCTTCCTTTTTCAATATTAAAAGTAATCTCGAAAGTAACGTCTTTTGTTAAGTTGCAGATAATAAGCTCAGGGTTCAAAACCTCAAAACCAGCCATCGTACTTCCTAAATCTCCAGCAGTTACTGTTTCTTTACCAGAAATCTTTACTGTTACCTGCTCATTAGCTTGCCCTTCCGCTTTTGCCTTTAATCTCAATTGCTTTAGGTTCAAGATAATCTCAGTAACGTCTTCAATAACTCCTGGAATGGTTGAAAACTCGTGCTCTACACCTTCAATTTTGATAGATGAAATAGCATATCCTTCTAGAGAAGAAAGAAGTACTCTTCTCAAAGCATTACCGATAGTAAGACCGAAACCAGGCTCTAATGGTCTGAACTCAAATTGTCCTTTGAAATCATCAGAGTTTAGTAGTATTACTTTATCGGGTTTTATGAATTGTAAAATTGCCATATTGTTGGTTGAGCAAAAATTTAGATTAAAATTATTTAGAGTATAGTTCGACGATCAACTGTTCTTTGATGTCCTCCGGAATTTGGATTCTTTCAGGAGCAGAAATGAAAGTACCTTCTTTCTTCTCGTCGTTGAATTGTAACCACTCATAGTTTGCTTTTGATGCAAGTGCATCTGCTACTACTTCTAGTGATTTTGATTTTTCTCTTACTGCAACCACATCACCAGCTTTCAATAAGTAAGAAGGGATATTTACGATCTCTCCGTTTACTGTGATATGTCTGTGAGAAACCAACTGTCTTGCACCAGCTCTTGATTTTGAGAAACCAAATCTGTATACAACATTATCTAATCTTGACTCACATAATTGCAAAAGAACTTCACCGGTAACACCTTTGCTTCTATCTGCTTTATCAAAAAGATTTGCAAATTGTCTTTCAAGGATACCGTACGTATATTTTGCTTTTTGTTTTTCTGCAAGCTGAATAGCGTATTCCGACTTCTTCGCACCTCTTCTTTTGTTCGGTCCGTGTTGTCCTGGTGGTTGATTTTTTCTTCTTTCGAAGTTTTTATCGTCTCCGAAGATTGCTGCACCAAATTTTCTAGCAATCTTAGTTTTAGGTCCAATATATCTTGCCATAATGGTATAATTCTAAAAAATTAAACTCTTCTTCTTTTAGGTGGTCTACAACCGTTATGTGGCATTGGAGTCACATCTACGATTTCGCTAACTTCAATTCCTGAATTGTGAATTGATCTGATTGCAGATTCTCTACC
>JAYRQH010000255.1:0-9227 GCA_041910715.1 Bergeyella sp. | reverse complement strand
GCCCGAAACTCGTTATTTTCAACAAACCTAATAGGTTTTAATTTAATCAATATTTTATTTAAAATACTCCACTCCATTTTTGAAGATGTTATGGTAGTTGGCCGTTGGAATATTTTTCATCAAGCCATCTGCAAAACGCTCTGGGTGACCCATTCTACCGAATATTTTCCCGTCTAAACTGGTAATTCCTTCGATTCCGAAAAGTGAATTATTAGGATTAAACGGCATTCCGTGTGCGATATACCCATCAAAATCGATGTATTGGGTTGCAATTTGTCCGTTTTTATACAGTTCCGTCAGAACCTCTTCCGAAGCCATAAAACGACCTTCACCATGCGAAATTGGTATCGTGTAGGTTAAACCTTTCATGCCTTTCAACCAAGGAGAATCTTCATTTACCACTTTTACGGTTACCATTTGAGAAATATGTCGTCCAATGGCGTTGTGCGCTAATGTTGGCGAATTGGCGTCCAAATCACGGATTTCACCATAAGGAAGCAATCCCGATTTCACCAAAGCCTGGAAGCCATTACAAATTCCCAAAATCATTCCGTCGCGTTGCAGCAAATTGTGAACCGCATCTTTCATCTTTTCGTTTTTCAAAACGTTAACGATGAATTTTGCCGAACCATCGGGCTCATCACCTGCCGAAAAACCACCTGAGAATACTAAAATCTGTGACTGCTCAATCTCTTTCACCCAAGCATCAATACTTTCATTCAATTTATTAAAATCAAGATTGATTAAAGGCAAACTGGAAACTTCGGCACCTTCTTTTCTGAAAGCGTTTTGCGTTTCATATTCGCAATTGGTTCCGGGGAAAACAGGGGCAAAAACTTTTGGTTTTGCAATGCCGTGTTTTTTGATGATAATATTTCGTGGATTCGTTGAATTCAAGCTTTCATCAAGATTAACAACGATTTTTTCTTTTTCTGAAGTCGGAAATAAATTTTCAAAAGTACCAACAAAATTGGATCTAAGATTTTCTATTTGAAATTCGAGATCATTTATGGTCAGCAAATCATTTTCAACAACGTTTCCTATCTTGTTTAAAGAAGGGTGAGTCAATTCTTCAATGGATTCGATAATTAAACCACCAATATTTTTCTCTAAAATCTGATTTTCATCTAGAGTTACATTCGCTCCCAGACCGTTTCCAAAGGACATCTTCGCCAACGCTACCGCTACTCCACCTTCTTTGATGGTTTTAGCCGAAACAATGGTTTTCTTTAAAATTCCGTCGTGAATAAATTCGTAAACGTCTTTTAGAACATCGTAATTTGGAAGTCCATTTTCGTCGCTTTGATGATAAAAATGATACAAATGATTGCCTCCCAATTTGAATTCAGGTGAAATAATATGACGCTTCACACCATTTGCGCACGCAAAAGAAATTAAAGTTGGCGGCACATTGATGTTTTGGAAGGTCCCGCTCATCGAGTCTTTTCCACCAATCGCAGCCAAACCAAGATTCATTTGAGCATTGTAAGCACCCAACAACGAAGCCATTGGTTTGCCCCATTTTTCGGGTTGATTTCCTAATTTCTCGAAATATTCCTGGAAACTCAAACGGATCTTTTTGTAATCGCCACCCATAGCAACGATTTTCGAAACACTTTCTAAAACAGCATTAGTGGCACCAATCATGGAGTTCTGACTCGAAATATCAGCATCAAAGCCCCAACTTGCCAGAGAAACGGTTTCCACATTTTCAGCACCAAGAATCGGAAGCGTTTGCACTGAGCCTTCCATTTCTGTAAGCTGGTATTTTCCACCCAAAGGCATCGCCACTGTGGTTCCGCCCACCGAAGCATCGAACATTTCCAGCAAACCTTTTTGGGAAGCGTTGTTTTTATCTTTTAAAATGTTCACGAAATTCTCTTCCGTAAACTGTATTTTTTCATTTTGAACGGGTTCCAAATGCGAAATTTCCACCGACTGTGATTTCGCACAACCGTTGGTATCCAAGAAATCTCTGCTTAAATCCACAATTTTATTGCCTTTCCAGAACATTTGCATTCTTCCTGAGTCCGTTACTTTAGCAACAACAACCGCTTTGATGTTTTCTTTTTCGCAGAATTCAATAAATTTCGCTTCATCTTTCGCTTCAATAACGACCGCCATTCGCTCCTGAGATTCAGAAATCGCGAGTTCAGTTCCGTTCAAACCTTCATATTTTAAAGGCAAAACATCGAGATTAATTTCCAAAGAATCGGCAATTTCACCAATCGCGACAGAAACACCACCCGCACCGAAGTCGTTTGATTTTTTGATTAAAGTCGTCACCTCAGGATTTCTAAACAGTCGCTGAATTTTCCTTTCCTCAACGGCATTCCCTTTTTGAACTTCCGTAGAAAGTGTATGGATAGACGTTTCATCCTGTTCTTTCGAACTTCCCGTCGCACCTCCAACGCCATCACGGCCTGTTGCACCACCCAAAAGCACCACAATATCGCCAGCTTCAGGCTTCTCACGACGAACCCACGTTTTCGGAACGGCGCCCACCACGAAACCAACTTCCATTCTTTTGGCTTTGTAGCCTTCATGGTAAATTTCGTTCACTAAAGTTGTCGCCAAACCAATTTGGTTACCGTAAGACGAATATCCGTTGGCAGCTTGCTTGGTAATCGTTCGCTGTGGCAATTTCCCTGGAATGGTATCTGAAATCGGTTCCAAAACATTTCCTGCACCCGTTAAACGCATCGCTTGATACACAAACGCACGACCCGACAAAGGATCGCGAATAGCACCGCCTAAACACGTTGAAGCGCCACCAAAGGGCTCAATTTCTGTTGGGTGGTTATGGGTTTCATTTTTGAAAAGCAAATACCAAGGTTCTTTTTTACCATCGTATTCGGCTTCGATTTCTATGGTACATGCGTTGATTTCATCGGAAACAACGAGGTTTTCAAGGTTTCCTGTTTTACGGAAATATTTTGCAGCGATGGTTCCTAAATCCATCAAAGAAATAGGTTTTGCTTCGCGACCTAAGAATTTTCTTTTTTCTAAATAATCATTGAAAATGCCTTCCAAAGTTGATTTGAACTGACCTTTGAACTCAATTTCTGTCAATTCAGTTTCGAAAGTCGTATGGCGACAATGATCGCTCCAATAAGTATCTAAAACTTTCAATTCGGTTTCGGTTGGATTTCGGTTTTCTGATTTAAAATGTGCTTGGATAAACTCCAAATCATCTAAACCAAAGGCAAAACCAATTTTATTGTAGAAGTTTTTCAGTTCTTCAGCTTTCCAATCGATGAATCCATTGTAAACGATCACTGGTTGTGGCTCGTTTTCGGTTGGAATTTCCAATTTTGATAAATCTTTTTCCTTGGATTCTACTTTGTTAATCAGTAAATCTTTGATTTTCTCCAAATCGGAATCGCTAACGCCACTCAGTTCGATTAGCTTTCCGCTTCTCACGGTTGCGTTGCCATTTTGTGTCAACAAAGCAATACATTGCTCGGCTGAATCGGCTCTTTGGTCGTACTGACCGGGAAGAAATTCGGTGGCAAAAAAGGTATTTTTCGCTGGATTTTCTTCGTGAAGAATATCGGTTACGGGATCCACAAAAGTAGAATTCACCACCTTTTGAAAATCTCCATCTTCAATTCCGAAAATATCGTAAATATTATAAACTTTCACGCTTTCGATGTTGGAAACAACGTTTAAGATTTCCGAAAAAACCTTTGGACTTTCCACATCAAATAAGCCTTTCTTTTCTACAAAAATTCTTTTATTCATTTTTTATTAGATGTTAGATATTAGACATTAGATGTTAGACAAGAGAAAATCTCTAATTTCTAACTTCTAATCTCTAACTTCTATTTTTTAAAACAAAAATGCAGCCGACAAGACTGCATCAAATTTATACTTTTAAATCTGCTTCAAGTCCGATTAAGTCCGAATATTTATCGGTGATTGGCTTGGCTTCGTTCTGGATGAATTCCTCCGTTTGAATCGGTGCGAAACCGATGAAATTTTTAGGATCCATAACTTCTGCGATTTTCGTTTTGTCCATTTTTAGGGAAGAATCGTTCATCAATCTTTCAATCAAATCATTTTCCTTACCTTCCATTTTTACTTTCTTAGAAGCCTCCATAGAGTGTTGACGAATGGTTTCGTGAATTTCCTGACGATCACCGCCTGCTTTCACTTCTTCCATAATCACATACTCCGTTGCCATGAATGGCAATTCCTCCATAATATGCTTGTGGATACGGTTTTCGTACACAACCAACCCATCCATAATGTTATTCCAAATCAACAAAATAGCATCAATTGCTAAAAAAGCTTGTGGAATGGTTAAACGCTTGTTTGCAGAATCGTCCAACGTACGCTCAAACCACTGTGTTGAAGCCACCATCGCAGAACTTGATGACAACGACATGACGTATTTTGCCAAAGCTCCAATTCTTTCCGAACGCATTGGATTACGCTTGTACGCCATCGCGGATGAACCGATTTGATTTTTTTCGAATGGCTCTTCAATCTCTTTCAAGTTTTGAAGCAAACGCAAATCGTTGGTGAATTTATGCGCAGATTGTGCAATGTTGGACAATAACGCCACCACTTTTGCATCTATTTTTCTATCATAAGTTTGTCCAGAAACACCAAATACCTTTTCGAATCCGAATCTTCTCGATAATTCCTTATCCAAATGTTTTACTTTGGAATAGTCGCCATTAAAAAGTTCTAAAAAACTTGCTGCTGTTCCCGTAGTTCCTTTCACACCTCGGAATCTCAAAGTTTCTAAGAAAAATTCCAATTCCTCAAAATCCAAGATTAGCGACTGCAACCAAAGTGTCGCTCTCTTCCCCACTGTTGTTAGCTGTGCTGGTTGAAAGTGCGTGAAACCAAGCGTTGGCATATCTTTGTATTTGATCGCAAAATCCGAAAGTTTTTTGATTACATTTACCAATTGTTTTCTAACGATTTTTAAACCATCACGAATCTGAATTAAGTCCGTATTATCGCCTACAAACGCTGAAGTTGCTCCCAAATGGATAATTCCTTTCGCCAAAGGTGCCACGTCGCCGTACGTATGCACATGCGCCATCACATCATGACGGAATTTTTTCTCATAAGCTGCCGCTGCATCAAAATCGATGTTTTCAGCTTGCTCTTTCAATTGGTTGATTTGCTCGTCGGTGATGTCAAGACCTAAATCTTTTTCGATTTCAGCCAACGCAATCCACAATCGTCTCCAAGTTCTGAATTTGTTATTCGGGGAAAAATTGTAAAGCATTTCCTCACTTGAGTAGCGCTCTTCAAGAGGATTTTTGTAGGAATTCATTCTTTCTTTTTACTTTTTTGATGTACAAATTTAGTGATTTCTATTGAAATATTTTGGTGGAAATTTCAGGAAACGAAAAAGGCGTTTCTCAAATGAAAAACGCCTATTTTTTATTACAATTTATCGTTTATTTTGACCAGTTAATTCGTGTCGTTTTTACTTCTGCAGAAGAAGTCCCAACCATCACTTCAAACTCACCAGCTTCCCAATCAAACTTCAATTGACTGTTGTAGAATTTTAGATCTTCAGGAGTGATGTTAAATGTGATTTTTTTACTTTCACCCTTTTTCAAGAAGACTTTTTGAAAACCTTTCAGCTCTTTAACCGGACGCGTTACGCTTCCTACTAAATCGCGAATATACAATTGCACCACTTCAGCACCATCGTAATTTCCCGAATTAGTTACGGTAACTGTTGCTTGAATACTTTGATTTCCTTTTGGCGTTTTATTAGAAACGGTAAGATCTGAATAATTAAATTTTGTGTAACTTAAACCATATCCAAACGGATACAAAGGCGTGTTACACTCATCCATATAGTTGGCTCGGAAACGATCGTACTGGCATTTGTCTACCGAATTTTGATTCAACGGGCGACCTGTATTTTTGTGATTGTAATAGATAGGAACCTGACCTAAGCTTCTTGGGAAAGTCATTGGCAATTTTCCTGATGGGTTGACTTTCCCGTAAAGAACATCCGCAATGGCATGACCCGCTTCGGAACCGGCAAACCACACATTTAAAATCGCATCCGGTGTATCTTTAATATTTGTTAGAGCCAATGGTCGACCCGTAAACAAGACAACAGCAATCGGTTTTCCCGTTTTTTTAAGTTCATTGAGTAAGTCGACTTGCGATTGCGGAATGGTGATTTCGGCGCGAGAAGATGATTCGCCACTCATTTCGGCAGATTCACCAATGGCTAAAACAACCACATCCGCTTTATTAGCCGTTTCAACAGCCTCCTTCAACATAACTTCTTTCGAACGACTATCTCGATCTGTAAGTTTTCCGTGAGCTGCATAGACATTTTCGAGTTTTTCGCTGTAATCAACATTGGCTCCCTTAGCCGAAATAAATTTTACATCTTTCCCGAACGTATCTTGCAACCCTTTCATTAAGGAAATTGCACTCGCATGTTTAGCGCCTACACTCCATGTTCCCGGCATATTTAGAGAATTATTCACCAATGGACCGATAACCGCTACAGTTCCCGATTTTTTTAAAGGAAGAACGTTGTTGTCATTTTTTAGTAAAACCATTGAATTTGCCGCTACTTTACGAGCAATTTCACGATTTTCTTTGCTGTATACTTCTTTGGCTTCTACTTTCGGATCTCCATATTTGTACGGATTATCAAACAGACCAAGATCGTACTTTGCTTCGAGAATACGTCTTGCAGCTAGCGTAATTTGTGCTTCGGTAACCTTTCCTTCTGAAAGTGATTTTTTCAATGTCTTCAAGAAACCTTCACCAACCATATCCATATCAATTCCTGCATTCATGGCAAGTGCTGACGCTTGCTGCAAATCGCCCATTCCATGATCGATCATTTCGTTGATTCCTGTATAATCGGTCACGATAAAACCACCAAATTTCCATTGATCACGAAGAACATCCTGCATAAGCCACTTATTCCCGGTTGCTGGAATGCCATCTACTTCATTAAAAGAAGCCATAACGGAAGCTACACCCGCATCCACAGCCGCTTTGTATGGTGGAAAATACTCATTGAACATACGGATATGACTCATATCTACCGTATTATAATCCATTCCAGCTTCAGGAGCACCGTATAAAGCAAAATGTTTCACACAAGCTAAAATCGTTTGGTTGTCTGCTAAATCCTTGCCTTGATATCCATAAACCATCGCTTTTGCGATTTCACTTCCCAAATAAGGATCTTCACCTGAACCTTCGGAAACTCGTCCCCAACGAGGCTCGCGAGAAATATCAACCATTGGCGAAAATGTCCAGTTGATACCTCCTGCTGCGGATTCTCTTGCCGCAACCTGTGCCGACTGCTGAATCATATCCATATCAAACGAAGCTGCCAAACCTAAAGGAATTGGGAAGGTTGTTTCATAGCCATGGATGACATCCATACCGAAAAGCATAGGAATTTTTAACCTACTTTTTTCCACGGCCACTTTTTGGACTGCTCTAATTTTTTCAGCACCTTTAATATTAAACAGTCCGCCCACTAAGCCTTGTTCGATTTTTTTTCCAATATCGGAGCTTTGCGCTTGTCCCGTTGTAAAATCTCCTGAGGTAGGCAAATTAAGTTGTCCTATTTTTTCGTCCAAGGTCATTTTGGACACTAAGTTATCAATAAATGCTTTTTTCTTGGATTGATACTGCGCTGTTTGATAGGTTTGAACTGGCTTCTTCACCAATTCCTGCGCCGGAAATACCGATGCCAGCAAAACAGAGGCTACTACAATTAATCTTTTCATTATTCCATTATTTTGAGGTTGTACTTACTTTTTTCTGCGAAAACATCCATTCGTAAAGTTTGGGATCTGAATATGTTGAATCCCATGAATTGTGATTATCGTTAGGAAAAATAATCAATTCAGCATTGGGATTTACAGGATGTAGTTTTTGATAGAAATTGAATGCATTTTCCGGTAGTACGATATCATCCATACCGCCTTGAAAAATTTTCATATTCAAATCTTTGTATTGATGGATATTCGCCTGCATCACGCGATCTGTTGGCGCACACACCGAAGCAACTGCCGCAAACATTTCCGGATGTTCCATTGCAAGTGTGAGCGAGCCCCAGCCGCCCATAGACAGACCGGTAAGGTAGATTCGCGACGCATCGATTTTGTATTTTGACTGAATTTCTTTAATTAAGTGGTAGATTGCATCGGTATCCCACCATGTATTTGCAGGGCATTGTGGTGCTAAAATAGCAACCTGCTCTTTCATTAAATTTTTATATTTGAAAGGACCATTGACCTTCACTTTATCAAGATCAGTTCCTCGTTCGCCAGCTCCGTGTAAAAATACCAGTAAGGGAACTGCAGTTTTAGCTTCTTTTGGATAATCTAAAATATAGGAAATTTGCTTTTTCTCTTTAACTTCTTTATTAAAATTTGCTTTGATTTCTTGCGCATGTACCACAGATAATACTGTTGGCAAAAATACAAGAGCAATTAAGAATGATTTTAACGTATTCATATCCATTAATTTAAAAACCATATTGCGTTGAGTGAAAACCTAACTTTTTTAAACCTTGCTGAATTTCAGGCGCATTCATCATCAGTTTCCACAGTAAACCTGTTCGGTAATTCTCTATCATCGGTGAAATGGTACCTTGATCTATTGCTAAATAGCGTTTTGTCACCCAATTATAATGCAATGATGTTGCATCATACGGTCCAGCTGAACCAATAAACTCCGGATGTTCTGTATATAAATAGCGAAGCATAGCCATAGATTCTTTCGGAGTGTACGGAAAACTGCTTAGGGCAGCCGTTGGCGTAATCACCCCATTGTCGTTATTAGGTTGGTGTGCAGTATAGCCAACACTACCATCGGCATTGCGTGTATAGGAAGCTGTCGTACCCCAATATTGAGGACTATAGCCCTTATAATTTTTCGGATTTTCAACGTGGTATTGGTAATTTATTTTTGCGTGATTTTGAGTAACCTCCCAAAAATTTTTCACCATTTTATCTGATAATCCACGTGGATCTAGACCAATGTAGGAATACTGTGCCCAGAAAAGTGGACCTCCGAATTCTTCTGCTCCGTTGTGTTTGACAACTAAGGGCAATCCGTATTTTTTGTTATCCGTTAAATACTTTCCATCACGAGCCCAACCATGATAGTACACTTCCGGTTGAATTGAATTTGTAGGCGAAGCGGCTGCCATTATATAGGTTATCAGAGTCTCATCATAGCCTTGAAGTTTATGATTC
>JAYRQH010000254.1:0-15107 GCA_041910715.1 Bergeyella sp. | reverse complement strand
ATGTTAAATTTACTGAATCGTTTATATATTACTTATCTGGAAAACTAATCTCTAAAAGAAAAAACAATCGACTCGATGTACGAAGTCTTCCTACCGGAACTTATGTGTTAGTTATTAATACAACATTCGGAAATTTGGCGTACAAGTGGATTAAACTTTAATTTTTCTGCATTTTTTGTGATTAAACTCCGTATTTTTGAGTTCTCATTAAAATTGTGCAAATGCATAGCATCCAACTCAAATCAATACTAGACAACGATTTCTATAAAATTACCATGCAAAATGCCGTGGTAAAACTTTTTCCAAGCCCGATTGTAAAATACGAATTCATTAATCGAGGTAAACATTTCTTCCCCGAGGGTTTTGACGTTGAGCTTCGCAAATTGGTTAATTCCATGGCAGAACTCAAATTATCAAAGGAGGAAAAAGCGTACATGGCGAAAACGTGCCCATATATTGATTTGCCGTACTTGGATTTTTTGGAAGGCTACCGCTACGATCCATCTGAAGTACATATCGAGCAACATGGCTCTGATCTTAGTGTACGTGTAGAAGGATTATGGTATCGTACTATCTTGTGGGAAGTTCCTTTATTGGCTTTAATTTCCGAATTGCATTATGCTATGAATCACATGGAACGGGATTCCAATGAGTTGGTTATTGAAAAAACTTTGGACAAAGCAGATCAGTTAAATAAGTTAGGAGTAACTTTTGCCGAATTTGGAACTCGTAGAAGACACTCATACAACGTTCAGGATTTGGTTGTAAAAGCGTTGAAAGACCGAGCTAATTCAACGTTTATCGGGTCATCGAATGTTCACTTTGCAATGAAATATGGCATAAAACCGATAGGAACGCATGCGCATGAATGGTTTATGTTTCATGCAGCAGAGTATGGTTTCAAAATGTCCAACGCAATTGCATTAGAACATTGGGTTGATGTTTACCGAGGAGATTTGGGGGTTGCGCTTTCGGACACCTATACTACAGACGTTTTCTTTCAGCAGTTTGACAAGAAGTTTTCCAAATTATTTGATGGCGTACGCCACGACAGCGGCGACCCTCTCGAGTTCGCAGACAAAACCATACAGCATTACAAGAACAACGGCATTAATCCATTATACAAGTACATTATCTTTTCCGACGGCCTGAACCTTGAGAAGGTGGAAGAAATCACGAAATACTGCACGGGTAAAATTGGAATTTCATTCGGAATTGGAACCAATCTAACAAATGATGTAGGTTTAAAACCAATGAATATCGTTATGAAGCTCATCGGCGTGCAGGCTTCTAATAAAGAATGGATTCCCACGGTAAAGCTTTCGGATGAACGCGGCAAATATACCGGCGACCCGAAGATGATTGAATTAGCGAAAGAATTTTTACGCATTAAAGACTAAAATATGAAACAGTTCTATCTATTATTTTCCGTATTGATCCTTACATCGTGCGCAATAAACATCTCAGGAATCAAGAAACAAAATGGTATTCCAGGAAAGTCAGGTGACGAAATCCAAATGGAAAACCAGAAAAAGAAAGAAGCTGCCAATAAAAAATTAGCAGATTCGTTAGGAGGAGACGCGATGGGTATGAAAACCTATATGCTTGTCATTTTGAAAACAGGGCCAAAGGACTCCAAAATAACAGATGAAAAGCAACGATCGGAATTATTTAAAGCACATTTTTCGTCCATGGAAACTCTGCAGAAGTCGGGAAAGTTAAAGATGGCAGGACCATTTGCAACTAAAAATCAACTACAATACAAGGGATTATTTTTGCTGGATGTAAAAACAGAAGCAGAAGCCAAAGAGTTGGTAGAGAAAGATCCAACCGTTGCGGCCGGAATTTTCACCTACGAAATTTTACCCTGGATGGGCTCAGCCGCGCTTCCAATGCATTTAAATTATCACAAAAGAATTGAGCAAAAAAAGCAATAATTTTTTGCATTTTTTCTGTTGCGGCGGCCTTCGGCCGCCGCAACAGAAAAAAACAATTTCGTTCACAAAAATCAATACGGGAATTATCGGCTCGTATTTTCTTTATATTTTTGAAATATGGAAGTCATTTACTACATACTTGCCGCATTGATAGGCTCAGTGCTCGCGTTTTTGTATTTAAAAACAATCTGGAGCCCTAAATCAACAACCGCTAGGCTAGAAAATCAACTTTCCGAACAAACTGTGCAAAACTCAATTTTGAGAGAAAAACTGAACAGTTCCGAAATGACCGTTGCGGATTTAAATGCACAGCTGGCAATAAAAACAGATATAATCGAAGATCTTAAAAACGAATATTTTAAAACAAATGCGGAGAAAGAAATCATAAAAGGAAAATTAGAATTTCAAAAAGAGGAATATCTAAAACTTCAAGAGCATTCTAAAATTCATTTCGAAAACCTCGCAAACAAAATACTGGAAGAAAAGACACAAAAGTTTACGCTCAACAACAGCCAGCAATTAAAACATATCTTGGATCCTTTTCAAGATAAAATCAACGAATTTAAAAAGCAGGTGCACGAGGTTTACGCAAAAGAAAGCAATGAGCGTTTCTCATTAGGCGAAAAGGTGAAGGAGCTTGCTTCCCTCAACCAACAAATTTCAGAAGATGCTAAAAAACTAACTCGAGCTCTAAAGGGTGATTCTAAAACTCAGGGCAATTGGGGTGAAATGATTTTGGAACGAATTCTAGAAAAATCAGGTTTATCCAAAGGTCGAGAATTTTTTTTGGAGTATCAGTTGAAAGATGAAGACAATCACCCATTGCAAAGTTATTTTTCAGGAAAAAAAATGCGCCCCGATGCTGTGGTGAAATATCCCGATAACCGTCATATTATTATTGATGCCAAAGTATCCCTCACTTATTTCTCTGAGATTACAGATGATAACGATGCCGAAACAAACCAGCTACTACTCTACAAGCACCTTACTTCCGTAAAAAACCACATCAACGAACTTTCAAACAAAGCATACGATGATTATCAAAATTCTTTGGATTTTGTTATGATGTTTATTCCTAACGAAGCAGCTTATATTACAGCAATGCAAATGGACAGTAATTTATGGAATTACGCCTACGACAAGCGCATTCTACTTCTCAATCCAAGCAATCTCATCACCTCACTTAAGTTAGTATCCGACTTGTGGAAACGCGAAAATCAAAACAAAAATGCGTTGGAAATTGCAGCACGAGGTGCAAAATTATATGATAAATTCGTCACATTTACCGAACACCTTGAGCGCATTGGAAAGAACATCGATCAAGCCAAAAATTCCTATGAAGAAGCTTTTAAAACGTTGACTACTGGTAAAGACAATCTTGTGCTGCAAACTGAAAAAATGAAAAATCTAGGAATCAAAAACAAAAAGGAACTTCCTGTTTCTTGGTACGAAGACGAAGAAAAACCGATCTCCGAGGAAAACTAGAATTTTGTATTTTTGCTTATTGAACTGAACAATCATGATAGAAAGTCTTCAAAACGATAAAATAAAAAATTTACACAGACTTAATACGGACAACCGTTTTAGAAAAAAAGCAAATCTGGTTGTTGTTGAAGGTCAACAAGAAAACGAGAGAGCTGTTCAGTTCGGCTATGGGCCTCAAGAATTTTTTATCTGCGAAACTTATTTTCATAAACCGTTCCCCAATGGAAAAATCCATTTAGTGAATGAAAAAATCTACGAAAAGATTGCATATCGCGGCAGCTCGGAAGGAATCATTGGAATTTACGAAGCAAAAAATCACACTTTAGATAATTTAAAGGTTTCTGAAAATGCATCGATTATTGTGGTTGAAGGAATGGAGAAACCAGGAAATTTGGGCGCCATATTGCGCAGTTGCGAAGCGTTTGGAATTGATGCCTTAATAATTACGGAATCGAAAGTTGACTTTTACAATCCGAACGTCATTAGATCGAGTGTTGGTTGCCTTTTTGGAATGCAGCTTTTCGAATCTTCCAATGATGAGTTACTTAGCTTTCTTCGAGATAATCAAGTGGCGATAAAAACAACTTTTATGTCAGAGGATGCACAAATATTGCCTAAAGTAGATCTGCAAAGGAAAACTGCACTATTTTTTGGGACGGAGCATTCAGGATTAACCGATTTTTGGAAAGACAAAGGAACGAATTGCCTAATTCCCATGAATGGGACTATTGACTCTTTGAATCTAAGTAATGCGGTGGCTATCAGTTGCTACGAATTTTTAAGACAAAAATTGAAATAAAAAAAACCGCTTCTCTGGGAGAAACGGTTTGCGTTTTTACTTGTTCAGTAAATTACTTAGTAGCTTCTTTAGCAACTTCTTCTACTTTAGTAGTAGCAGAGTCAGCAGCAACTTTTACAGAATCAGTAGCAGCGTTAGCTGTAGAATCGATAGCGTTTACTGCAGAATCAGCAGTTGCTTCGATAGAATCAGTAGCAGCAGTTACTTCAGTAGATTCAGTTTTTTTACAAGCTACAAGAGCTAAAGCAGCGATACCAGCTACGAACAATGATTTTTTCATAATAAATTAAATTTAATTTTGTTAAATATTTTTTTCTTGATCACTATGTTCATTTAATTGAACAAGACAAAGGTAGGGCAGCAAAAAAATTTGTTTAAGCAAAATAATTGTAATACATTTGTAAAATAGTTTTACAAAAAATTATCACTGAAAATCAGACCATTATATATTTTTTATTATTTTGACAGATTTCGATATTTTATACTTTAACGAGTTAAAAAAGAATATCCAAGCACGGTATTTGGAAACTCACACCCCCGAGAACGAGCATATTTCTACTTGGAAAGGCATTGACATTGTCTACTTTCAGGAAGATTTGCGCAAATTGGCAAAGGGCAATATCAGCGAAAAGTCTTTCTATACGTACTTTAAGAGCAATTCAAATGGAAAACTTCCACGAATTGACATGCTAAATTTATTAGCGATGTATGTAGGTTATCAATCGTGGTCTGAATTTAAGAAAAAAAATCCTCTACCTCAGGAACTCCTCCAACAAAAAGAAGATTTTACAGAAGAAGAGCTAAAACCTGACTTCAATGAAGAAACACCAACGGAAAATCCCATCGAAGTAACGATTCTACCATCCAAAAAAGAAGAAGAAAATCTTGATTTACAAAAAACAAGCATTGACAATCAAGTAATTATAAACGATTGGAAAAATCAAAACATTCAGCCGGTCCAAAGCAACAAACAGGAGAAAAAAGGTTATTTATCCCTAATTAAAAAGTATTTATGGCTAGCTCTAGCCGTTATTTTCGGAACAGGAGCCGCGTTACTCGGATTTAAAGATGATATTTTCGGAAAAAATTACACCTATTGTTTTACTGATGCGGATCGCGGAAGTCAACTGAAGTGGGATATAGAAATCAAAGTAATTAAGGATAATGAATCGCCCATCTTTTACCGTGTAAAACCTGGTGAATGCTTTCATCTTCCTACCAAAGATAAAAGCCTTTCGATGGAAATCAGTTCACCTCTCTACGAGAATCTTACGGTTACCCGCAATCTGGAAAATGCTCCAAAGGAAGAAAACATCGAGCTAAAGCCCGATGACTACAAATTTGCCCTTTATTATTTTTCACAAATGAATGTTTCTGGGCAGTCTGAACAAAATCTTAATCAAAAACGAAAAGAATTGGAAGCACGTATCAGCAATAATGCTGTAATCAAGCAGATTTACGACTCCGATCTCTATGGCGTGGAAAATATCAGTAAAGAGAAATACATCACACTGGTAACTACTCCTACGACTTCTTTAAAGAATCTCAACCTTATTGAAATGAAGCGAGATGAACAAGGAAAAATCATTTCGATAAAATTTAAAATCACCGATCATGAAAAAAATTAATATCCTACTTGCATTTCTTTGCATGGCACTATTTTTCATTGCATGCGAAAAGAAGGTTGCGGAAATGAGTGATTTGGATAAACTCCGAAATTCAACGAATGAAATTAGCTATCCAGCGGTACAAATGGATAGTATACAGGCCATTAATTCGATCACGAAACAAAAGGTTCAGGAACTTCTAGAACTTTCAACGCTCTATATGGGTGGAAACCGTAAAACGCAAATTGATCAAGCGATTTTCAAACAATTACAAGAGTATTTCTACCAACCGGATTCATTGACCTTCAAACCTTTATTTGCTGAACTCGACAGCTTGAAACCCAAAATGGCAAAAGTGAGTCAGCTAGAAGTCTTGCAAAAAATAAATGGAGCAGATACAGTCGATATCGCAAAATTTAATGTTGAGTATTTTGATAAGAACAACAAATCTTTGGGAACTTTTGACCGAAGTGCGGAATACACACTACTACCGTCGAATAAAGGTGATAAAGAATTTAAATTTTTCTTTAAGAATTTTTATAAAAAGGATCAAAAAGTTGTAAAAGACACCACCTCGGTTGGAAGCACCAGATAATCCAAAGGAACATCATTCTCCCAAACATTTGATATCTCTTCTTTGGGTGGAAAAAAATTGACACCAACTTTTAGGCAGGTATCTGGAAGTGTGGAAAACAATTGGTCGTAAAAACCTTTTCCATACCCTACCCGATTTCCTTTGGAATCCGCGTACAAAAGTGGCGTAATAACATAATCAAAATCGGAAACCCCCGAATCTTGGTTGCGTTCAGGCTCAAGAATCCCCCATGAATGCTCAATTAATTGAGTTTCTGTCGTTAATTCAATGGAAATCAATTTATCACTATTCATTTTTGGAAGGTATACTCTGATACCATTTTCCCAACAGTAATGAATGAATCGAGAAGTATCCACCTCGTTAAATTTTTTAATGCTTAAAAAAAGGTGAATCTTATCCCCTGACTTTGGCTTAAAAAATGAGATAAAATTGTTGAAAATTTGGTCAGATAAAGACAAAACCTCATCTCTCGACAAGGTTTTTCGTTTCTCTTTATATACATTTCTAAGTTCAGCTTTTAACATTGCTTACGCATTTTCTGAAGGTAAAATCTTATACAATTTATCAGACAACCGAACTCTGAATGGAAGCTCAAATGTAACCTGATCGCCTTTCTTTGCCGTTTCACACGGATTTCCATTGGCGAAAAGTTCTGTTAGAACAACTTCTTGATCTCCAGTTGTCGGGCCGGAAATCAAAACCTTATCCCCTACTGAAATTTCATTGTTTTCGATAACAAACTGAGCAATTTTTGATTTGGTGAAGTAATGCTCTGCTTTACCTATCAAGGTTTTTTTAAGTTTTAATTTCTGACGAATACCTTTTGATTCGGGTTTAGCTTTGGCTAAAGTTTGGGTGGACAGATCGCCCGACTGCTTAAACTTCAGCGCATCGGATTTTCCTTTTCTGAAAATCTTGTTGCCCACCTGCAAACCTTTACGCTTCGCAACCTGTTCTTCCCAAGGCAAATGGATAGTCTCCAAACATTCTGAAGAACACGTGTTCTCCATAGCGGCTTTACACTCGTCACACTGAATAAATAGAAGATGGCAGGCATCATTCGCGCAATTGGTGTGGTTATCACAAGGCTTTCCGCATTGGTGGCACTGCGAAATGATATCATCGGTAATACGTTCTCCCAAACGATGGTCGAATACGAAATTTTTACCTATAAATTTACTCTCTATATTTTCCTCCTTGATCTGGCGGGTATATTCGATAATTCCACCTTCTAATTGAAAAACATTCTTAAAACCTTGATGTTTAAAATAAGCACTTGCCTTTTCGCAACGAATTCCACCCGTGCAGTACATCAAGAGATTTTTATCTTCTTTAAAATCCTGTAGCTGATCGTTAATAATCGGTAAGCTTTCTCTGAAATTTTCTACGTCTGGTGTAATGGCGCCTTCAAAATGACCTACCTCACTTTCGTAATGATTTCTGAAATCGACCACAATCGTGTTGGGATCTTCAAGCATTTCATTGAATTCCTTTGCTTTTAAGTGAACCCCTTTATTGGTTACATCAAAGGTTTCATCATTCAGACCATCAGCAACAATTTTATTGCGCACTTTAATGGTCAATTTTAAAAAAGAATGATTATCCTGTTCAACAGCAACATTCAGACGAATGCCTCGCATAAAATCATATTCTTCCAGCGTCGCTCTAAAAGCTTCAAAATTTTCGGTAGGAACACTCATCTGAGCATTAATTCCTTCTTTAGCAACATAAATACGGCCTAAGGCATCAAGCGCATTCCAGGCTACAAATAAGTCGTCACGAAATTTTTTGGGATCTTGAATGTTGGCGTACGCATAGAAAGACAATGTAAGGCGTTCCTTACCAGCTTCATCAATTAATTGAGCTCTTTCTTCTGCGCTTAATGTGTTGTACAGTTGCATGCTATAACCAGTTTAAGTGAGAAAAATTAAAGTGCAAAGGTACAAAATTTTACAAAATATAGCCAATCGGTAAAAATGTCATAAACAGATGTGTGAAGTTTATTATATTGCCTGATTGTCATTGTAACAAACCTTAAAAACAAGAAATTTTGCTTGGTAAAATTATAAATTGATTTAAATCTCGTTAAACTTCGTTAAAACTGAAACATCCTGTAATTTTTAAACACTGATTTAGCATTAAATTTGTTTAGATAAGAAACAAATTGTAAATTATAAAGAAAAGATTACATACTATGAAGAAGACATTGAAAAGCATAATGCCTTACGCATTGGTAGGTGTTATTTCGGGAGCTACCACCTTTGGGGCAATTAAGACATTTGATCATGTAAATAACGAGGGTGATTTTGAGTTTTTCGCTCCAAAAAATACAACTTCACAATTTGCAGGTCTTAATTCGGGCGTGGTTGGTGATGACTTTGTAAAAGCATCAAAAATGACCGTTCCTGCAGTTGTAACCATCAAAAATTATCAAAATAGAACTACAGGAAGAGCATCTGATCAAGATTTGCTTGATTACTTCTTTGGAAATCCTTTTGGTAGGAACCAGCAAAAAAGACCTCAGCAACAGCAACCACCACAGAATGTTCCATCAGGAATGGGTTCTGGAGTCATCATCTCACCAGATGGATATATCATCTCGAATAACCACGTGGTCGCGGGAGCAAACAAATTGGAAGTGGTTCTAAGCAATAAAAAATCATATACAGCAAATCTCGTGGGCACAGACCCGATGACCGACATTGCTTTACTTAAAATTGAGGAGAAAGGTTTACCGTACTTGAATTTCGGAAACTCGGATGCTGTTGAAGTAGGACAATGGGTTTTAGCTGTTGGTAATCCATTGGGATTAAATTCGACAGTAACTGCTGGTATTATCTCAGCAAAAGGACGAAGTATCGATTTACTTAGACAACAATCAGCGACACCGATTGAAAGTTTCTTACAGACCGATGCGGCGATTAATCCTGGTAACTCCGGAGGAGCTCTTGTTGACACCAACGGAACTTTGATTGGGATCAACTCCGCAATATCGTCCAACACGGGTTATTATGAAGGCTACGGTTTTGCGGTTCCAGCAAATCTTGCACGTAAAGTTGTGGAGGATATTAAGAAGTTCGGAATGGTACAACGTGGATTCTTAGGCGTATCTACGCTTGATTTATCAAATGATCAGCAAGTAGCATTTTATAACAGAGAGAAGAACGCTAAACTGAAAACAGGTAGCGGCGTTTATGTTACCGATGTTTCCCGAAGCGGTGGAGCTGAAGATGCAGGAATTCGTGTAGGTGATATCATCACGAAAGTGGATAATACCGTTATTGGCGGTTATGCTGATTTATCCTTCGTCACTGGTAGTAAACGACCAGGCGACCGAGTGGCTGTTACCTACTTACGAAATGGTAGAGAAGCAACAACCAACGTAACATTAAAAGATCAAAAAGGTAATACAAGTTACAGAAGTAAAGCAGACTTATCCGTAACTGAAAAAATTGGAGCCGAGTTCGAGCCTCTAAGCGATCGTATTAAAATAGATTATGGCCTAAACTCGGGTGTTATTGTAAAGAACGTTGTTTCGGGTGGCGAATTGGATAAGAAAGGAATTTCAGATAACGACATCGTATTTGAAGTGAATGGAAAGACCGTGAATAGCCAAAAAGATGTAGAAAAAATCCTCAATGGTTACAAAGGAAATGTTTCTATAAAATATGTTGATGCGTACGGTCGCATGACGACAACAGGATTTGTAATGCCTAATTAACAGATTTAAATAAAAGAAAATCGCGCAACCTTCGGTTGCGCGATTTTCTTTTAAACATATTTTTTTGCTCGTTCTCCTTTCTTCTTCCGTTCGTAGATAACTTCGGTAATCTTTCCTCCAATCCATGAAAATGGAAAAAAGGTTAAAAAGATGCAGATTTTGTAGAATGTTGGGTGATACGGAAAAATGATGACATCCAGCATCGCAATAAAAAGCAAAATAAAACCAATAAGAATCGCATACGCTACTTTCGCATATTTCACAATCATTGCGGTAACAACGCCTCCTACAGACGCTGCAATACCAGAAATAAATAGTAGAAACACATAAAACTGTTCGTCATGCTGTACTGATTTAAGAAACTTCTCCCAAGTTTGAAAGGGTGAAAAATAGTCATAGTTTACCCACTCGGGATTCAGACGAACTCCCAAGGAGATAATTAATCCAGCAGTGGCCAGACCTACAATAACGGCAATACAGTTTCGTAAAAAATTCATTCTTAAGCTTCCTGATGAGCAATCATCGAGATTTCAACATCTACATTTTTTGGCAGACACGACACCTGAACGGTTTCTCTTGCTGGATATGCATCTGCATCCAAATACGACGAATATACCTCGTTCATTACAGAAAAATCATCCATATTTTTTAAAAATATTGTGGCTTTTACCACATTTCTGAAGCTCATCCCTGCAGCCTCCAAAACCGCGGAAAGATTCTTCATAACCTGATGCGTACTTTTTTCGACACCTTCAGCAATTTTTCCTGTTGCAGGATCAATCGGGATTTGCCCAGAGATATATAAAATTCCATTGGCCATATTCGCTTGTGCGTACGGTCCAATAGCTGCGGGCGCGTGATCGGTGGTAATTATCTTTTTCATATACGTTGTTTATCCGTGGCAAATATAAAGTTTCGTAGGTAACTACAAAAATTAGAATGGTGCATTTGGTTGTGTAAAGCTTCGATCTTTGTATTTTAACGCGTCTGAAAGAATATTCGCTTTAATACCAATTAAGAAATCGTACACTTTATATTGCCCAAATGGCACCCAGTTGAAATTAATTGAAAAACTTCGTTGGTCTCTCGAAAAGCCAATTCTGGTAAGTCCTAAATCTTTATTTATTACGTCATAATATGTACTTGCAGTCAAGTTCCAGTACGGCGTCAGTTTCAAATTTCCGTTTAATCCTACAGATGCTACTTGCGTACCAAACATACTCGTGGTATTTTTCATATACGCATAATTCGCCGTGATATTGAGTGACCAAGGTTGCGTAAATCGCGCATACATATCATCATCAAAGAAATAATTTTCATTTCGGATTTCACCTTTTGTTTTGTATTTATCTTCGATTTTTTGAGCGTCTTTCTTAGCAAAAGTTTCATTATTTAAAGGAAACGACATTTGGACGTTAAAACCTTGCAAACCAAAATTACCTAGTTTTTCAGTACGAGTCCCAAGTCCATTTGCATCGTACACTGTCTTATAGGGGTCAATCACCAAACTTGTGTTCACACTCATCTTGTTGTCGAAAAACGAGGTTTGACCGTTGACGTTTATCATGGAAAATTTATGCGAATCTGCTGCGAAATTATAGCCTCCAGAAATGTTTAAACTTTCAAAGATTTTCACTTTTTTAATTCCCGTAGAGTCGGTTTTTGAACGCACCTTCATCTCAATATTATTACCAATATTAAATCCAATAGCTTGCGTTAATCCTGTTGTTGGACTTCCAAATACACCACCATCAAAAATTGAATACGGTGTCATCGCCCCGCTAGCATCATAATAATTTCGGTAATATCCCCAGTTTTTCGTTCCAAAATCCGGTGTGTAGGTGAAACTAAAACTCGGTGTTATCATGTGACGAATCGCTTTAATGAAGAACTTATCCCCAAAATCTCGATTACCATACACCGTCGTTTGAACACTCGCTCCGGTAGAGAATGTTGAAAAACCATTAACCCCTTTGTTATAGCTGGTGACTAATTCGTTCGCGATAGGATCGTAGCGCTTTTCAACCGTTTTCGTTGTTAGCACATTATTGGCATTAGCAGAAAGCGAAAAAGTAAAGTATTTGGCAAACGTGGTATTTGTTGCAATGGCGATATTGTTTTGTAAGCCGGTTTGCATATCATCCCACATCTCGCTTTTAAACAAATTATTTTGTTTTGTATTCACATAATTCGAGAAATTCACGCCTGTATTTACAGTTATGTTTTCTAATAAGCCTTCACGGATAACTCCATTTCGAGGTTTGAATAAGTAAAATTGGTTTACGGCCACATTCATCTGTGGCAGTCTCAAGTTCACGGTACCATTACTAAAATTTTGTGAATACGATGCCGAACCTGTAATGGTTATGGGTAATCTTAGAAAACGTTTTGTGACCGAAATACTTGAGTTCTGTTGGGTGTTAAGAACGTTCTCATTAAATATATAGTTGTTGTTGATGGAATTATTATAAAACGTATTACTGTTTACAATATCCACCGAGGTCGAAAATGAAAAATACGGATTCGCCTTCGCATCTTGCGTATGACGCCACGCGATACGGTAATTTTTCGATTTTTGATAGTCATCTAAACCTTTGATCCCCCGAACAACTGTTCCGAAATCCGCAGCAAAATTACCGTTGTAGCGGTAATTTTTTCGGTAATTGACTTCCGGCCTGAAATTCCAACTCCCCTTGGTGTACATATCCATCAGAACTTTCACATCAAAATGCTCCCCCAGGGGTTGATAATATCCCAAACCACTGAGATAAAATCCTACCGACTCGCGTTCACCAAAACTTGGTATGATGAGCCCAGCCGAACGTTTTTCCGAAAAAGGTAAAATCGCAAAGGGAAGAGCTAAAGGGGTTGGTACACGCTCAATGTACATCTGAATTGGTCCCGTGATAATTTGTGAGCTATTCTTCCCTTTTTGGAGCTTCATATTGGGCGCCAAGAGATAGTAGTCGGCAATTGTATCTTTTTTCTGAATAAAATATTCGTCCGTCGTGTATTTCCCCCGTGCAAAATAATAAATGGAATCGTTTACCTTTTTCGTTTTTTCAGCAACGATTACACCTCCCGATTCTTCAGTTCGTGCATTGTAGGCAATTGCCTGACGGGTTTTGAAGTTAAAATTAAACTGATCCGTCTCGTAGGTTTTACCACCTTGTGTCGCGACGACAGGTTCCTTAATTTTCCCTTTGTCATCCAGCAAACCACGTGCAAAAATATTTCCTGTACTCCAGTCAATGGTAATATAATCCGCAGCAATATCCATATCTAGATAATTGATTTTTGCGGTCGTGTTTAGAAACGACATTTTTTTCGGAATATCATTCCGAATATTATCCGCAGAATATTTGACAACACCCTCCAATGCTTCCTTTTTCACCAAAGTATCTTTTCGGGAAATGCTGTCATTAACTCCTTCTTTTCGATCGTTATTTTGCGCATTTACATTTGCTAAAAAACTGTTAAAAATTAGGATAATTAAAATTTGTAATCTATTTTTGGATCGTAGTCTGATTCTGGAAATATTAATAATTGTCGGGGTCAAAATTAATACATTTTAAAATTCCTATGAATATTAAAACACATTCTTTCAAAAAATATTTCACATTAGCCTTTTTATTTCTGCTCATCATCGTGTCTGGACAAAAAAAATTCGTCCTTGTATTAGATGCAGGACATGGAGGTTCCGATCATGGTACAAACAGAAATTATGGTGATTTAGGCTATGTCGCAGAAAAGGACATTACGCTCTCTGTTACTTTGAAAGTAGGGAGAATGCTGGAAAGAAATAATGATTTTAAAGTAATCTATACACGAAAAACAGATTTCTATCCTTCTCTTACGGAAAGAACCAACTTAGCAAACCGAAGTAAGGCTGATCTATTTATATCCATCCATGTAAATGGGGTAAAAAGTACAACAGCCTATGGAACCGAAACATTCGTACAAGGTCCGGATCAGAATAGAGAAAATCTAGAAGTTGCTAAAGCGGAAAATGACGTTATCTTTTTGGATGAACAGGATAAGCAAACTTTTGCATCCTACGATCCCTCATCACCTGAATCTCTAATTGCTTTAAAAATTCAGCAAAGTAAATATTTGGAACGCAGTTTAATTTTTGGTGGATTGGTTGAGGAAAACTTTGTAAAAAAAGACAAAAGACTGTCCCGAGGTGTAAAACAACAAAACCTGCATATCTTAAGAAGAAGCGCCATGCCTTCAGTACTCGTTGAAATGGGCTTTGTTAGTAATCCAGACGAGGCTCATTATATAGCTTCGGATCGAGGGCAAAATGAGATTGCAGAAAGTATCTATAATGCGATTATATCATATAAAAAGGTCATGGACAAACGAGGTGGACGCTATTCAGAATCCAATGAAAAACCAGAGCCTGTAAAACCACAAGAAGTACCGCTTAAAAACGATTTCCGTATTCTTTTAATGAGTACTCCAACACGATATGTTGGAAATGATCCTGCTCTCAAGGGACTAAATTATATTTTAACTGTAAAAGAAGGTAACCAATATAAATACTATTACGCGACGACTAATTTAGCGTCCGTGCGAGATAGCAATTTGAAAACCGCCAAGGATGCGGGATTCCGTAATGCCATATCAGTAGGTTTTGTACCCAATCAGAAATTAGCCAGTGGCTATTATACCTTGGAGTTAGCTGCTACCAAAGACAAACTGAGCTCCAATTCCTTTATGTTACAAACATTGAAAAATGTTGAACGCAAGAAAGAAAACGGAATTTTCTATTATACCTACGGTAAATTTTCTTCACTGGAAGACGTAATAAAAGCACAAAAAGAGCTTGAGGACAAGGGAATTAAGAATAGTGTTGTACAAAAAGTATCAAGATAATTTGCAAACTAAGAAAACATCCCTATATTTGCACCTCCAAAAACGGCCTATTCGTCTAGTGGTTAGGACTCAAGATTTTCAT
>JAYRQH010000253.1:0-5618 GCA_041910715.1 Bergeyella sp. | reverse complement strand
ACTCGGCTTTCCCACAAAAAAGGATGAAGAATATAAATACACCAACCTTGCTGAAATTGTAAAAAAAGACTACAATTTTTTCGCAAAAAAGGAACATAACATCTCCAAACAGCAGATTGATGAGTTGCATTTGGGTGAAGAAAACTTCGATTATATCGTTTTCGTAAATGGGGATTTGCGCAAAGAATTGTCGAAAATATCCATTGGAAATATCGAGATGCTTTCTTTCAATTATGCGTTGAATGATGAGAATCACAAAGCGGTTTTTGAGAAGTATTTCAATACCATTTCTTCGGAAGAGAATCCGTTTGTGGATTTAAACAATGCGTACTGCAAATTCGGATTTTTCCTTCACGTACCGAAAAACACCGTGATCGAAAAACCAATTCATGTATTTTATCTTTCTCAAAATCAGGAAGAAAACACGTTTTACAATACCAGAAATCTTTTGATTGTTGAAGATAATTCGAAAGTAGAAATCATTGAAAGTCATCATAATTTTGACGATACGTTTACCTTCACCAATTCAGTTACAGAAATTATCGTTTACCCGAATGCAAAAGCCGATTGGCACAAACTTCAGAACGATAGCGACACCTCGTATTTGGTGGATAATACCTATGCGAAACAGGAAAAAGACAGCTTGGCGACTGTAAACACATTCTCTTTTGGTGGAAAATTGGTTCGTAACAATTTAGATTTTATCCATAATGGAAGCAATATTAACTCGTTTATGAATGGCATTACGGTGATTAATGACGAGCAGTTGGTGGATCATCATACCGCTGTGCACCATCGTTTTCCGCATTGTGAGTCGTACCAGAACTATAAGGGAATTTTCAATGGGAAATCGCACGGAGTTTTCAACGGTAAAGTTTTTGTAGAGAAAGAAGCTCAAAAAACCAATGCGTATCAGCAAAACAACAACGTTTTGTTAAGCGAAGGCGCTTCCATAGATTCGAAGCCGCAATTGGAGATTTTTGCTGATGATGTAAAATGTTCACACGGTTGTACTGTGGGGCAACTGGATAGCGAAGCTCTGTTTTATCTTCGTGCGCGTGGAATTTCTGAAAAAGAAGCCAAAGCGCTCCTATTATACGCTTTCGCCCACGACGCCATGGAAAACATCGACATTGAACCGTTAAAACAAAAAGTTTCCAAACTTTTAGCCGAAAAACTCGGTGTGGATTTAATTGTGGAATAATGTAAAAATAGAAAGGGCTTAGTTGCCCTTTTTTTAATCACAAAACTTGAAAAAACTTCTTCCTAAAATATTATTGCTCCTCTTTATTGCTGCACAGGTGTATTTCGTTGTGGCGATTATTAAAGAAAAAACTTTGAAACCTTGGTTTTTGATTGCTTTTTCGCTGGTAGTTTTGGGGATGGCATTGTCTTATCGCAAAAAACATCGACTTCATATCGAGCACAAACCTGATTTTCATTACATTTTGTTTTTCTGGTTTTTGGTAGGAAGTTTTACCACCTATTTTTTACATACTACATTTTACCTGAATACCGTTTTTGCTGCAGGAAGCGTAGGTTTTTTTGGCAGTTTTACCCGAAATTTGAATCCAAAGTTTAAATCGATTTCACATTGGCCCATTGCCATTTATTGCGGTGCTTTTGTGGGAATGACAACACTTCCATATGGGTATGTCTTTATTCTCCTATCAACGATTCTTACAGGAATTTTCTATTCTTTTTCTCACCATTATTTTCACGGTATCGGTGGAAAGTTGGGAACCTTAGCTTTTATGGGAGTTTTATATGCCTACGTAATTTATAAATTAATCTTGCCATGATTCTACTCCTCAATATTATTTTGGCTATTTGTGGGGCTTGGCTTACGTTTCATCTCAATAAAAATTTAAAATTCGGTCCAGTACGCGCGTCGGGTTTACTAGCGATGTTGGTGGGCGGATTTTATCAGTTGAATACTTGGTTTTGGCATTTTGACTTTCCTAAAGATGTCCCTTTTATCGTGATAGGATCAACTTTTATTGGGATGATTTCATCAAGAAAACATTTTAAAAATTTCAATCTTTTTATCGCTCCTATTTTATTCACGCTGCTTTATCAAAATATTTCAAAAGAATTTTCCGGATTTGGTGGTGCACTGGGAACCGCGGCTTGTATTTCTTTGTTGATCACCATCTATTTACGATCTTTGCGTCCCGTAAAAAAAATGATACGCCCTTTTAGAAAGGTTAAAGTTGGTATGCAACGCAGAAAACACTGAGATCAGCTGTATAAGGAAGTTTTAATACATTTACAATAAAAAGAACATGATTCCTGAAAGTATTCTAGACCATATCGAAACGTATAAGAACAATAATCAAATTATTGATGCTGCCGATTTTTTATTGCGAAGCTACGCTTTAGAAAGTGATCATTTGCAGGGTTTTGTTTTTCGTGAAGATGATCAGCCCAACGTAATCGTTCTCACGACGGAAGGTAATTTTAACGAACCACAACTCATACGAATCCCTAGAAATTTATTTGATTTTAAATTGGAAATCGTTGTAAATCTGATGGCTCACGAAATGCTTCACGTGAAACAAAAAACGGAACAACCTCTAGTTTTAGATAAAAACGAGCGCGAATGGCAAGCCTATTATGAAAATTTATTTCATAATCTGTTTCCGCAAGTCCCTGAAGCTCCTTTATTTAATCAAAAACAGTTTGCAGAGAAAGCGCTTGAATACTATAAACGAATGGGCGAACGAAGCGACTTGCAAGCTAAGTATGCGTCTCAAAAAGAAAACGTTCTTCGTCGTTATGATGAAATACTCATCGCTCGTGGGGAAAAGACTGCGGATGATAATAAAGATGCAAGCGTAGTGATTAAGCCTGAAATCTCATGGAGTGACTTTGAAAAACTCGATATTCGCGTTGGCACTATTCTGTCCGCTCATGATTTTGAAAAAGCCAAAATGCCTTCTTATCAATTAGAAATTGATTTTGGCGCTCTCGGAACAAAAAAATCGTCAGCACAAATCACAAAATTATATGAAAAACATGATTTGGTGGGCAAACAAGTTTTAGCAGTTGTCAATTTTCCTAAAAAGCAAATCGCCAATTTCTTTAGTGAGTGCCTTGTTCTTGGCCTCTACGGCGAAAATAAAGAAGAGGTGACCCTTATCACCCCTTCTATCCCTACCAAAAATGGAATGCACCTGCGTTAACGCGTCAACGTTTTTGTTCCTACATCGGTTACTTTCCCAAATGTAACATTCACATTAGCAATATTTTGATCTTTGTACGAAGTTGCAGCATCAGCATCAAGTGAGACCGTATAGCTGCCCTCTGGAAGGCCTCCGAACATATAAAATCCATCCACGTTTGGAATTGCGGTGGCCAATGTATCGGTTGCCTTGATTACATGAACAACTCCATTCGCTTCTTGAGGTTTTAGAAAGCCTTTAATTTGGCCATCTGTAAGCTCCGAAAATGTGCGTATTACAGGTTTTAAACTATAATCTCCATTGCCTTTTTTAACAATGGAACGTCCTGCATCAAAATCAACCCAAACCGTATAGGCTCCATCGGCAGCCAAGGTCTCATTCCAATTAAACTTAAGTCCGCTCTGTTGTGCAGATGGAGTTTTCAGAGGATAGCTCACGCCATCAACCACAATGGTATTTTGATCTCCTAAAACCATCCGCATTTGACCTACTTTACCTGCTGGTAAAACAATTTGACCCAATACGGTATCCATTCCATTTTTAAAATCAAGTAAATTGAAAATTCCAGGATTTGGAAACTGAATAGCTTCCCATTTAGTACCATTTTCAAATTCGATGCTACGAATATCAAGTCGTACCGCATCATAAGACGCAGGGCCATCAGTCAGTTTGACAGTGACTTTTGCTGTGCCATCAGCATCCGAATTAGAATCTTCGGAACACGAGGTGAGAATGCCACCAATGGCCAATAATGTAATTAAAAATCGTTTTTTCATATCAATATTTTTTGTGTGTTCTAAAAAACGTTTAAAAAAAACAATTATTATACTAAATTTACCTTAGCACAAAATTATATAAGATGATTAATACAATTCCTATTGAACGAGTTTTATTCCTTGATATTGAGACCGTTCCACAATATGGAGTATGGGAAGACCTTTCCGAAACGGAACAGTATCTGTGGGATAAAAAAACAAAATACCAGCGTGATGAAGGCCGGGAAGCTTCTGATTTTTATATGGAACGTGGCGGAATTATGGCCGAGTTTGGAAAAATCATTTGCATTTCTATTGGAATGATTGAAAAAAATGAAAAACTGAAAATAAAAACGTTTTATAATGATGACGAGAAACATTTGCTTACTGAATTTGGTGAGTTATTTAATAGTCCACGTTTGCGCGACGTCATACTTTGTGCGCATAATGGTAAAGAGTTCGATTTCCCGTGGATTGCACGCCGATATTTGATTAATGGGATGCAACCTCCGAGCCCATTTCAACTGTACGGAAAAAAACCTTGGGAAGTAATGCACCTTGATACAATGGAATTATGGAAATTTGGCGATTACAAGAGTTTTGTTTCACTGGAACTCTTGGCACACGTTTTTGATATTCCTACACCCAAAGACGATATTGATGGTTCAATGGTTGCTTCCATTTATTACCAGGAGAAAGATTTATTTAGAATAGTTCAATATTGTGAAAAAGATGTCTTAACTTTGGCAAATATTTTCCGTCGCATGCGACAGGAAGATTTACTAACTCGATTTTAACGTGGTTTTTGCATGCATTTTCTTAGGGAAAAATACTGCAACAGAGAGAAAAATGAAATATACAGACGATCAAATAGCCGACATTGGCGATAATATTATTAAGGTTCTAAAAACCGTCTACGATCCAGAAATTCCAGTTGACATTTACGAATTAGGGTTAATTTACGATGTACAGATTTCAGATGATGGCGATGTTAAAGTAATTATGACGCTTACCACCCCTAACTGCCCTGTTGCCGAGTCGCTTCCGGCGGAAGTAAAGGAAAAAGTGGGACTAGTAAAAGATGTTAATTCCGTTGATTTGGAACTTACCTTTGAGCCTACGTGGACCAAGGATATGATGAGCGAAGAAGCTCGTTTTGAACTGGGAATGCTATAAAGTATACGATTTCGGCGGGAGCTTTGCTCCCGCCGAACTATTTTATACGTCTTTGGCAATTGGTCGACTTGTTCTACTCCACTCACTCCACGAGCCTACATACAAGCTTGGCATTTCAAATCCTGCCGCACTAAGCGCCAAAATTGAATGGCACGCGGTAACTCCGGAACCACAATGTACAATTAGTTTTTCCGGCTTATTTTTAAGAAGCTCGAGGTATTTCGCTCTGAGCTCATCTACAGGAAGAAATTCACCCGCATCATTTAGATTTTCTGAAAAAGGAATATTTATCGCTCCAGGAATGTGACCTGCGACTAAATCAATTGGTTCGCTTTCCCCACGATAACGATAGGCATCACGAACATCAATTACCGTTGCTTCATTATTCTTCAGATTCATTTCAACTTCCGAAATGGATTTAATAGGAAGCAACCATGCGTGTCTAGGTGTAAGTCTACCCTTTTCAAAAATTGGTTCGCCCGACTCCATAGCCACTTCATGT
>JAYRQH010000252.1:0-2789 GCA_041910715.1 Bergeyella sp. | reverse complement strand
GATTATTTTGTTTATCCAGGTCATGCGCATAACGTTATTGGAAAAGATCGGGTGCACCTGATGCAAAAAATTACCGATTATTGTGATACCTTTCTAAAAAAATAAGATGAAGCACGTACTATCTGCGGTTTTGTTGTTTATTCAGATTTTGGTTTTTGCCCAAGATGGATTTGTTGAGGTTAAAAACCTTACGTCTCAAGCGGCGGACAGTACGTCAAATCTCTATTATGAAAAATTAATTTATCGTTTCAATTTCGATCCCAGTGTTCTGAATGACGAAGAAATGAAATATTTATACTACGCCAAAAACTCCAATGCAAACTCTAAAAAAAGCAATCCGTCCGAAAGCGCAAACTTTATGAATTTGGTTCGCGAAGGTAAATGCAAAGAGGCTATTGATGTTGGCGAAACGATTTTGAGCATTGATCCTGCTAATTTGGAAGTGTTAGGTATGATTTTAAATTGCTATTCCCAAACAAACTCGGAAGATTCCCGTAATTTTTCCTTTCGAGGTTTCCAGTTTAAACGGTTGGTTGATACCGTATTAGAAAATGGAATAATAGAAGGTAAACAGCGAAAACTCACAGTGATGGCGGTGGCAGACGAATACATATTGGCAAGCGTTTTGGGCATTGATTTGCGTGTTTTCCGGCGCTCATCAAAAAACCACAGCGAAGGCATTATCGATTCTTGGAAAAAAGGAAACGAAAAAATTGATTTTTTAGTCGTGTACGACCACAGCGGCAACTAAATTTTTATGCACTCAATTTACCATACATCAATGCGTTTGCTTGATGTATTTTTTATTTTTGAAGTATAAATTAAGAAAATATGGAATTAGGAATAGGATTGTTTGGTGATTTACGATATGATGACCAAACCAAGGCATATCGCAGTGCTCAAACCAAAATAGGAGAAATTTTAGAACAGGTTCAGTTAATGGATGAAGTGGGATTGGATGTTTTCGCCATGGGCGAACACCACCGCGCAGATTACGCCATTTCTTCCCCAGAAATGCTGTTGACAGCAGCAGCATCGCGAACAAAAAGAATCAAACTTGCAAGTGGCGTAACCGTACTTTCTTCGGCAGAACCTGTCAAGGTTTATGAAGATTTTTCAACATTGGATTTAATTTCAAACGGACGTGCCGAAATTTTTGTAGGTAGAGGAAGTTTTATTGAATCGTTTCCATTGTATGGCTATTCTTTAGATGATTACGAAATCTTATTTGAAGAAAAACTGGATTTGCTGTTAAAAATAAATGCAGAAGAAAATGTGAGTTGGAATGGAACCTTACGGGCGCCAATGCTCAATCAAACAGTCTATCCGCGAGCAACCAACCAAGGTAAACTCCCAATTTGGATTGCCGTTGGCGGCACGCCTCAGTCCGTCTATCGTGCAGCGGTTTTGGGGTTGCCTTTAATTGTGGCCATAATTGGGGGAATGCCTGCCCAGTTTGTGAAACTAATTGAGTTTTATAAAGATGAATATCTGAAAGCGGGACATCCAGAAGAGCAAATGCAAATTGCAATTCATTCCCATACTTTTGTAAGTGAAAATCCTAGCGTTATTGAGGGTTATTTTGAAAACTACAAAGCGCAGATGGATCGTATTGGATCGTCACGTGGTTGGGCACCCTATACTAAAATGCAATTTGATGGTGGAAGAAGTCAGGAAGGTGCTTTGTTTATTGGTTCAGCAAATGAAGTTGCCGATAAAATCAATAAAGTAAAAGAACTCTTCGGTCTTACCCGATTTATTGGTCACATGGATGTCGGTGATCCTGATCATCAGCTGATGTTGAAGTCAATTGAACTTTTTGGTGACAAAGTTCGTCCTCAGGTAAAATAAAAAAACCGCCAACTGGCGGTTTTTTTTATTTAATAAATCCTCTATTTCGTAATAAAGGTTTAATGTCTGGATTTCTGCCTGTAAACTTACGATAGGCTTCATTCAAATCTTCAGAGTTTCCTACAGAAAGAATGTATTTTCGATAGCGGTCTCCATTTTCTCTTGTCATTCCCCCATTTGCCCGAATCCATTCCCATGCATCAGCATCCAAGGTTTCTGCCCAAATATAGGCATAATATCCCGCGGAATAGCCTCCGCCAAAAACGTGTGCAAAGTACGGCGAATGGTATCTTGGAGGGACTGCCGAAAGCGTGAAGCCGTTGGCAGCTAATGCTTGTTTTTCAAAATCTAAAACAGGCTTAAATTGACTTTCCTCCGTTACTGTATGCCACATCATATCGTTCATAGCTGCGGATACCAATTCTGTGGTCATATAGCCCTGGTTGAATGTGCTCGCTTTTTTAATTTTATCAATTAGCGCTTGTGGAATTGGTTGCTTGGTTTCGTAATGAATTGCGTAATTTTTTATGACTTCGGGCACCAAAGCAAAATGTTCGTTGATTTGTGAAGGAAACTCTACAAAATCTCTCGGTACATTGGTTCCGGAAAGGGAAGGATATTTTTGGTTTGCCGACATTCCGTGGATGGAGTGTCCAAATTCATGAAACAAAGTTGTTACATCATCATAACTAATTAGTGAAGGCTTTCCTGGAGCCGGTTTCTGATAATTATAAACATTGGTGATTACCGGTTTTGTTCCCATGAGATGAGATTGATCCACATAATTGTTCATCCATGCACCTCCACTTTTAGAAGGTCGCGTGTAAAAATCAAGGTAGTAGAGGGCAATCGATTTTCCATTGTGGTCGAAAACCTCGTAAGTAACAACATCAGGATGATAAACAGGCAAATCTGTTCTCTTTTTAAAGGTTAGGCCG
>JAYRQH010000251.1:0-1657 GCA_041910715.1 Bergeyella sp. | reverse complement strand
CGTTCAACTCCCAATCGTCCACATAAAACCTTTCAGGTACTCCTGCAATTGCGGCTTCTTTTTCGGGACTGTTTTGTTTTTGCTCAATATCAAATACTGTATTCATTATTGCTCTTTTAATTCGTTATACTCACGAAGCTTAGTGTCGTATTCTGCCTCTAAAACTTTGGCATCTTCTAAAATTCCTTTTGTGAATTGGATTTCATAGAATAACCTTTTTAGCTCTTGACGGCGATAGCTTAAACTTTCTTTGTCTGTAACATCATGGTTTACTTCGGGCAAAGGATCAAGAAATATTTGTTTTTCATCGAGACCTAAATACTTGGAAGGTTCGTTTGTCAAAATCTTAATTGTTTTTTCGCCTTTTGGCAAAAGTTTAGCATCAATATCATCGCTATGAAAACCAACGACAATTGAATTTTGTACATGTAGAAAATAAGTGTTTTGTGTCATTTTATCCAAATAGCTAAATAGTTAATAATAGAACGAGCTCTACTTTCAGAGTTATTACAAACAACTCTAACTTTACCTGCAGTATAGTCAACTTGATAGTTACACCAAAAAGTATCATCTCCATTAACATCGCCCGAAAAGTTAATCTCACCAACTGAGGGTATAAATCCTTTTAAGTGATAAATTGTATATCCTGCAGGTGGATAAATATCTACCCAATTACGAGTAAAATTAAATTGATAATATCCGTTACTACTTGGAACTGTAACAAGTGAACCGTGTGTACATTTAATTTCTGCAAATGGCTTGTTTTTAATAAAGGCATCAGAACCTGGAGAAGTTACTAGCCAATCCGCTTGAACATTTGCTTCAGCACCAAACTCAATCGAGTTTAAATGATTAAGCATTGTTAAAGTGAAATTGTAATCGGTATGAACATAATTAGGATCAATAACAATTCCTGCAGGTAATGAAAATGCAGAAAGTTCTTTGATTGTTTTCAATGGTGCCAAATCCGAAAAATTGAAAATATCAATCCCACCAGTTCCGCACATTGCGTAAATAGTTCGGTACGCTGGCAAACTATCTAATACCGTATCATCGTTTGCATCGGTATTATAGTTCACGTTTTCAAACGCTTCAATAATAGTTACCGTAGCGGCATAGTTACCTCCTTGAAATGGTATAATTTCGCCATTGTAAGTAATGAAACCATTTGACACCACGCCTGCAGTATTTACAACTCCAGTAATAATGGTTTTGTCTCCTGCTAATTGTGCTAAAGCTCCAAGTGGTTCACGGAAGGCATCCTGTATAAAACGCAAGGTTTTATTTGTGCCAGGAAAGCCAGTTGCCGATACGATTAATTTGTTACCTAAACCCATAATATCTTATAATTTTTAACGAATAGTTTATAATAATCTAGTTGCGCTCTCATTTTAATTAAGAAGGCATTTTCTTCTTGTGTGTTGGTTGGTTTCAAATCGATAGGAACCAATACTAAAAAATCTGCACCATCTCCAATAAACTCACTTTCTTCACGAAAATAAACGGGCTTGTTATCGCTTTCTTCATAAAACAATACTGGTTTATTTTCTTCAGGTTCGTAGAACCACAACGGCTCTCTCAAAATGGCATTTCTTATAATAATTCGTCTGTCTGTATTATCAAAAATATCATTCAACACCGCCTGTAAATAGCATAT
>JAYRQH010000250.1:0-3461 GCA_041910715.1 Bergeyella sp. | reverse complement strand
TTTCTGAATGGTTAATTTCAAAGATCCGAAATCGTCATTCGAATTTAAAAAGCGGTTAAGATCCACAAACGACTGTACGGTACCTTTACCAAAAGTTTGCGGCGACCCAAAAATTACAGCACGACCATAATCTTGCATTTGTCCCGTTAAAATTTCTGATGCGGAAGCCGACAATTCATTTTGCATAATCAAAAGTGGACCCGTCCAAACCGGCGCATTGCCTTTATTCTTCAGTGTCTGAATTTTTCCTTGACTGTCTTTCACTTGTACATAGGCTCCTTCGTTCATAAATAAGCCCATGATATCTCCCACCTCCGTAAGGGAACCTCCTCCATTACTTCTCAAGTCTAAGATTACTCCATCAATATTATTTGCTTTTAATCGTTGAAGCTCTTTTTTAACATCATCAGAGGCGTTTCTCCCCTTTTCATCTTCGAAATCTGCATTAAAACTTGGCAAGAAAATAAAGCCGTATTTTTTTCCGTCCTTCGCATTAATAATGATGCTTCGTGCAAATGTATCTTCAATAGAAACTTCCTCACGAACGAGGGTTACTTCACGGATTGATTTATCTTTTTTCTCAACAGTTAAAGTTACTTTAGTTCCCAATTCACCTCGGATCAAACGTACGGCTTCGTCCACAAGCATTCCCGACACATTCACCGGCTCTGCATTTGGCTTCGAACGAACTTTCAATATTTTATCACCTTCTGTTAGTTGTTTCGATTTCCATGCTGGTGCTCCGATGGTAAGCGCACCTAAAAAGAGATTTCCTTTTTTCTCCTGAATTACGGCACCAATACCAATCACTTTTCCTTTGAATTGAACATCAAAATCTTCTTTGTTGGTCGGTGAAAAATAGTTGGTATGCGGATCAAAAACTTCCGTGTACGCATTCATGTAATACGTAAACCAATCCATTTTCTTTCTCTTTTTGAAACGGGTAAAGTATTCAGAAACATAGTCTTTAACCTCATCCGTCGCTTTCTTCAGCTTTTGTTCTTCAGTAAATTTTTCAACCTTAATGGTATCTTTAAGTTTGTGTGCGATAACCGAATCCTTCTTCTTCTGCTGAGACTCTTGTCTCGCATTTATGGTTTCAATTTCTTGTAGAATATTGTATTTGATGAATTTCTTCCACTCGGCATACAACTCTTTGTCATTAGCCGGGGCTGGTTTTTTCTTAGGCTCTAGCGAAAGTACATCGTCTTCGTTTAAATCAATTGGCTTGGTAAAGATGTCCTGAGTCATTTTATCGATTTGATCTACTCTCTGATACAAACGATCAACGGTGATTTTATAAAACGTGAGATCTCCAACTTTAAAATAGTCATCCAACTTGGTTTTATGTCTGGCAAACTCGTCCATATCCGCTTTCATGAAAATCCTTTTCCCGGGATCTACCATTTCAAAATATTTTGCATAGACTTCTTGTGAGTACGCGTCGTTTATTGGCTTAGGATTATAATGCAAATATTGAAGTGTATTTTTAACACTTTTCATAATGGTCATCATTTTCTCATCATCATTCTGTGGTGAGTTAAAACAAAAAACAAGCGTGGTTAAAGGAAATAAAAGTAGAAGTTTATTGAACTTAAAATTTTTAAACATACGTTAGATTTATGCTATAAGTTATCTAAAAAAGGATTTCGTTACGAAAAGTAACAAACAATCAAAATTAATACCTTATTCCTATTAACCAATTTTTTTTTTGATATTTTTGAAAAAAAAGTCGCGTTTATGCAAAAACCGTTAATATTAGTGACGAATGACGATGGAATTACGGCTCCAGGCATTCGTAACCTTGTGAATTTTATGAATGAAATTGGAGACGTCGTGGTCGTCGCTCCCAATTCGCCTCAAAGTGGAAAAGGTCATGCCATAACAATCAATTCAACCCTTACGTACGAAGAAATAAATTTAGAAGGTCCGCAAACAGACTATTCACTAAGTGGAACTCCGGTTGACTGTGTTAAATTTGCTTTGGATAAAGTGCTCACCAGAAAGCCAGACATCGTAGTTTCGGGCATCAATCATGGCGCAAACTCCTCGATCAATGTGATTTATTCAGGCACCATGTCTGCCGCAGTAGAAGCCGGCGTCGAAGGTTTGCAAGCGATTGGATTTTCGTTATTGGATTTTTCATGGGATGCCGACTTTTCTCAAGCCAAAGAATACATCCAAAAAATTGTAAAAAAAGTGTTGGAAAATCCTTTACCAAAGGGAGTTGTTCTGAACGTTAATATTCCGAAGCTTAAAAAAGATGAAATCAAAGGCATCAAGGTTTGTAAACAAGCGAATGCGAAATGGGAAGAAAGTTTTGATGAGCGTATCAATCCGCATGGTAAAAAATACTATTGGCTTACCGGCTATTTTAATAATATGGACCATTCTGAAAATGCAGATGAAACCGCATTATCAGAAGGCTTTATCTCTATAGTTCCCGTAAAATTTGACTTAACCGCACATGAATACATCCAAAAATTATCCGATGTTATGAAATTCTAACACAACTTGAAGAGAGCGAAAAATTATCGCTCTTTTTTTTTGCTTAGCCATTTATACACCAAATTTTTTTTCTAATTTTAATTAATATTTCGCTCCCATGAGAATAGAATACGACATTAAATTAGGTTTTAAGGATGTTATGTTTCGTCCAAAACGTTCCACATTACAATCGCGATCACAAGTAAAACTCGATCGAGAATTTGTTTTTAGAAACTCTAAAAAAACATGGTCTGGGATTCCCATAATTGCAGCAAATATGGATACCGTGGGTACTTTCGAGATGGCCACTGCTATTGCGGAACAAAAAATAATAACAGCCGTACATAAACACTATAATCTGGACGAGTGGAATCACTTTTTAGAAGGAAAACCCGATTCTTTTTACGAATACATCGCCTTAAGTACCGGGACGGGATCGGCCGATGCTGAAAAAATTGAGATCTTACTAAAACAGCACCCGAAAATTCAGTTTTTATGTATCGACGTAGCCAACGGCTATTCCGAGCATTTTGTTGATTTCGTTAAAAAAGCAAGAGAACATTATCCTGATAAAACCATCATCGCGGGAAATGTGGTAACAGGTGAAATGGTTGAAGAACTTCTACTTGCAGGAGCTGACATTATCAAGGTAGGAATTGGTCCAGGTTCCGTTTGCACAACCCGAGTGAAAACGGGTGTTGGCTATCCTCAGCTTTCGGCAATTATTGAGTGTGCCGACGCTGCTCATGGTCTTGGTGGACACATCATTGGCGATGGCGGTTGCAAAGTTCCGGGAGATGTCGCTAAGGCTTTTGGAGGTGGTGCCGATTTTGTGATGTTGGGAGGGATGCTCGCGGGCCACGACGAAAGTGGAGGTGAATTGATTGAAGAAAATGGCAAAAAGTTTAAAATGTTCTATGGCATGAGCTCGAAAACCGCGATGGATAAACATTCAGGTGGTGTTGCCGAATATC